>NZ_JAPZSO010000087.1:0-9004 GCF_027531715.1 Microcystis sp. LE19-8.1F
AACCAAGAATAGTTACAGTATTCGAGTAAAAACCACCGACCAAGGGGGACTAAGTTTTGAGAAAACCTTGACAATTACTGTCAATGATGTTAATGAAAATCCTAGTAATCAAGCTCCGACGAATTTAGCCTTAAGTGCGACAACAGTAAATGAAAATGTTGCTCCCAATACAGTGATTGGAACATTTTCCAGTACAGACCCCGATACTGGTAATACCTTTATCTATAGTTTGATAGCAGGAACAGGAGATACAGATAATACTGCCTTCTCGATTGTGGGGAATCAATTACAGATTAATAATTCCCCCGATTTTGAAACCAAAAATAGTTACAGTATTCGGGTAAAAACCACAGACCAAGGGGGACTAAGTTTTGAGAAAACCTTGACAATTGCGGTAAATAATGTTAATGAAAATCCTAGTAATCAAGCTCCCACAGCCCTAATTTTCCAAAATGCTGTCACCGAGTTAGCGGAAAATGTCGATGTCACCCCAGAATTTAAAGTCGCCGATCTCCTGATTGAAGATGATGGTTTAGGAACCAATAATCTCTTCCTCACGGGACGGGATAAGGAGCGCTTCTTAATTCGGAATTCGGCCCTTTTCTATGTCGGTTTTACTCCTAATTTTGAAGCCCAAAATAGTTACGAAGTCACCGTCAATGTCGATGATCCAACCGTTGGTGTCACCCCCGATCTCACCCAAACCTTGACTTTAAACATCACCGATGTCAATGAAGCTCCCACAGCCCTAATTCTTGCTAATAGCACCAAGGCGATCGCTGAAAATACCGATACCAGTCAAGGTGTCAAAGTTGCCGATATTCAGATCAGCGATGATGCCTTGGGGACAAATAGCCTTTCTTTGTTGGGCAGTGATCAGAGCAGTTTCCAGATTCGTGGCCGGGAATTATTCTTCATCGGTAAGGCTGATTTTGAAGCCCAATCCCTCTATAATCTGACGGTGGCGGTAACGGATACCACCCTCAAACCGGCTCCCAATGCCACGCCAGACGCAACGGTTAATTTCACCCTAGAAATTACCAATCTACCCGACCAAGACGTTAATCCCCAGGCCCTTGAATTTAAAAATACGGGCAATGGACAGGGTTCTCTGGTTTTCAACTTCAGTAACTTGCCCAGTAGCATACAGGTGACAGCCATTGAGGAGGGACTCCAACAGACGGGAGCTTTCTTCAATAACGTTGTCGGTCTCTATCCAGTGGCGGATGATAACGGAGCCGTTTTTGACAGCCTCGATTTAGATGGAGATGGCAACGTGACAGAGTTAATTCAACCCGGTCAAGCGGGTTATGCCCGTAGTGCCTTAAGTCAAGCAGTGAATAACTTCATTTTGCGGGCCAGTGGGGAAGGAGCAAACCAAAGCACCACCGCCGCTGAATTTGGGGATGTGTTGTTGCAAGGGGGGCGACGCTACGCACCCTTTGTGATTGCCAATGGGGGCAATCTGGGGGAAAGTCTGCAAGGGAGTATTCAGGCATTTTTGGCCAAGAATCCCGATAACGTGGCGGCCACCCTAGAAAACTATATGAGTCATGAGGTGGCCTACTTCTCCTTTGGGGCGGCAAATCCCGATGGGGCGGAACATTTACGGTCAAGGGGGAATAATATCTTTGGCTTTGAGGATTTACCGGGGAACTTACCCAATATCAGCGATAACGATTTTAATGATGGGATTTTGGCGTTTAATTTTATTGCTTAATCATCCCTTGCTGGTTTGACAAACCATTTCCTCTGGGAGTTGGCGGTGGTTGTCTTTTTCTAACTGCGAATCACCGTCATTTGTCGCCCCACAGGACTCATTGCCGTTTCTGATTAATGGTGGCATGGCTGGCTTCCAATCCAGCAATGATTTATTAATAAATATCACCGGATTTACCGGCACTTTACCAGCTTTAGGGAGCATTCTAGTGGGTAATTTCTTTGTTTAATTAAGTAGGTGTAGGGTGCGTGTTTGCGACTATCAATTCCGTCAAAAAACCAAAATTAACAATCCGCCGTAACGCACCAACTCTATTATTAAATCGGTGCGTTACGCTATCGCGCTTCATACCCTAGAAGTAAGCGGACAACTCAAATGAACCCAACAACCGCCAATTATGATGAACCCTGGCAAGAAGCATTAAGCGAATATTTTGAAGCGTTTTTCTAGAAAACGGGTTTCTTCAAGAAACCCGTTTTCTGGACTTTAAGAGTCATGGCACACCTGAAAACAAAAGCGACTACTGGGAAACTGCCACAACGGGAACAGTGGAAATGGAAGTTAATCAGGGGATTGTATGAAAAGGAGTTCGAGAGGGAACAGATAATTAAGCTGTTTAAAATCATCGACAATAGGATGACTTTATCAACTGAATTGCAGTCAAGTTTAGAGAGTAAAGTTAAACAATTTGAGGAGGAAATAACCATGCCTTTAATAAGTAATATGGAATTGCGAGGAATAGAACGCGGTAAGGAAATTGGTAAGGAAATTGGTAAGGAAATTGGAGCATTACAAAAAAGCCGCAATGACATAAAAACAGTTTTAGCTGTGCGGTTTGGACAGATTTCTTCAGAAATTGAAGAGATAATCGGCAAAATGACTAACCTTACTATCTTAGAAGAGCTACTAAAATTAGTGGCTACTGCTAATTCTCTCGCAGAATTTAAGCAGTCTTTGGCAAGAATACAATCCTAGAACAACCATAAGAACATCTTACCGTAGGGTGGGCATCGCCCACAATATCGAGAAAACGGGTTTCTCGGAGAAACCGTTTTCTGGACTTTAAGACAAAAAAACGTTTCACCAGCGCGGAATAGCTGGTAAATATCCTCAAGGGTTACAGGTTCACTCATAGACTGACATCGGCAACACAACACCCCTAATCATTTTAGCGATTCGGTCGAGAAAACCGAGGAGAGCGAGAGAGCAAAAACGAGATAAATATTAAGAATTGTGTAAAAAGCTTGACAAATATGCAAAAGTGTATATGTGAAGGCGAGGACTTAGCTAACCTGTGGATACGATGCACAATCAGTATTCAGATCTTGATTCGGCAAGGCCGGCACTCCAATTAATAGCCTTAACCATAGAGAAAAGGTTATATAAATCTAACTAATCATTTACTTGAGTAATTGGTATTTTACAAATCGCTGAAAGCAAGTCACCATAGGAATTAAGCAAATGCAGTTCCGCATCAAATCCTGTGGGAGATAGAAATTATGGTTGCTTTAATCACCCCAAAACCCGCTAAAACCAGCCGTTTAACCACACAAATCCAAGAAATCGCCGAAAATACTTTTACCTTGCGCTGTTTGGATTGGGATCGCGATCGTTTTGATATCGAATTTGGTTTAGAAAACGGTACGACTTATAACTCTTTTGTTATTCAAGGGGAAAAAACCGCCCTAATTGATACATCTCACCGCAAATTCGATCGCCTTTATCTGGAGGAATTAACTAAACTAATCAACATCAATCATCTTGATTATTTAATTATCAGTCACACCGAACCCGACCACAGTGGTTTAGTCAAAGAGGTTTTAGAATTAGTCCCAGAAGTTACCGTGGTGGGGGCAAAAGTTGCCATGCAATTCCTGGAAAACATGGTACACAGACCCTTTAAACAGTTAATCATTAAAAGTGGTGATACTTTAGATTTAGGTAATGGTCATGTCTTAGAATTTGTTTCAGCCCCTAATCTTCATTGGCCTGATACTATCTTCACTTTTGATGCTAAAACTGCCACCCTTTTTACCTGTGATGCCTTCGGAATGCACTTTTGCGATGATCAAACCTACGATCGAGAAAAAGACCTGCTAGAAGCCGATTTTCAAACCTATTATGACTGTCTGATGCGACCGAATGCCCGTTCGGTTTTAGGGGCGATTAAAAGAATCGAGAAATTTGAGATTAATCTCATTGCCACCGGTCACGGTCCCCTATTAAAACACCATATTTCTGATTGGGTGGGACGCTATCAAACTTGGAGTCAAGAACAAACTTCTGCCGATACTTTAGTGGCTGTATTTTTTACCCAAGATTACGGACAAAGCGAACATTTAGCTACTATGATCAGTCAGGGTTTGACCAAAACTGATGTGGTGACAGAATTAGTCGATATGAATAATGCTGATCCCCACGAAGTCAGAGAATTGATCAATCAATCTAAGGGAGTTGTCATCGGAATGCCTCCCCAATCTTCCCCGATTAACCAGACGATTTTAAGCACGATTCTTGCTTCAATTAATGGCAAACAAGCGGTAGGATTATTTGAGTCAGGAGGTGGGGAAGATGAACCGATTTTTCCCTTAAGAAATAAATTACAGGAAATCGGGTCGATCGAAGCTTTTCCTCCTCTTTTAGTTAAAGACAATTCCAATCAATCCCTCGATTTGATTGCCGATGAAGCAGGAACCGACCTCGGCCAATGGTTAAGCCGAGAAAAAACGATTAAACAAATTAAGTCGATTAACAACGACTTAGAAAAAGCTTTAGGTCGTATTAGTACTGGATTGTACTTAATTACTTCCCAAAAAGCCGATTTATCTAGTGCCATGGTTGCCTCTTGGGTGACACAAGCAAGTTTAAATCCTTTGGGTGTGGCGATTGCAGTGGCCAAAGATCGGGCAATGGTATCCTTTTTACAGCCTAGCGATACCTTTGTTTTAAATGTTTTGGCTGAGGATAATTATCAGAAATTAATGAAACATTTCCTCAAGCGTTTCCCTCCCGGTGCCAATCGTTTTGAAGGCATTAAAACCTATACTGCTAACAATGGATCACCAATTTTAGCCGATGCCTTAGCTTACATAGAATGTGAAGTCACCAGTCGTTTAGATTGCGGCGATCATTGGGTAGTTTATTGTACCGTTAATAGCGGACGAGTTGCTCGTTTAGATGTCTTAACTGCTGTCCATCATCGCAAAGTTGGCAATCATTATTAACAGTTATCAGTTATCAGTTATCAGTTATCAGTTATCAGTTATCAGTTATCAGTTATCAGTTATCAGGAGGCAGGAGATTATTTTTATTTATTCTTCCCATCACCCTACTTCCCCACTTTCCTAACACCAAATTTTATCAATTTTAGGAGCAATAAAATGTACGAACCAATTAAAAAACCTTCCCCAATGATGGTGCGAGTAGTGCAAGTCTTAGAAACAATTCAAGATTTAATTGTCATTTCTCTCTGTATCGGTTTATTTAGCTTCATGGTGTTAGAAGTCAGAGAATTGTTTATGTCGCTGCTGCCACCGATTCAATTTCGGATTATTACCGCCGATATTTTATTCCTCTTGATTCTAGTAGAATTGTTCCGATTGTTGATTATTTATTTGCAAGAAAAACGAGTTTCTATCGGTGTTGCCGTCGAAGTTTCTATTGTCTCGGTTTTGCGAGAATTAATTGTCAGAGGAGTCCTAGAAACTAATTGGACACAAGTATTAGCCGCCTGTGCTTTTCTAATAGTTCTCGGTGCCTTAATGGTGTTAAGAGTTTGGCTTCCTCCCACCTTTGAAGGTATCGATCCCGAACAAAAAGTTTCTGAACGTTATCGTCAACATTTAGTTAAAGAATTAACTGAAATAAACAGCAAAACTTAATCAGTTATCAGTTATCAGTTATCAGTTATCAGTTATCAGTTATCAGTTATCAGTTATCAGTTAGAAGGGGATAGGAAAATGGGGGAATAGGGTAATGGGGAGATAGAGTAATTTCAACTAAAACTCTAAAACCTCACTCCTCCCACACCCCACACCCCACACCCCACACCCCACACCCCACACCCCACACCCCACACCCAACAACTAACAACTAAATTAACAATTATGACCACTAATACTTTAATTCCCAATCCTGCTATCAATAATCGCCCCCGCGATGTTCAAAGCGCAGAAATTGCCGATCAAACTTGGGTTTTTCGCTCCCGTACTTGGGACAGATTAAAATTTGAAATAGAATATGGTCGTCAACGGGGAACCACCGCTAATTCCTATCTTATCCGGGGCGATAAAACTGCCTTAATCGATCCTCCTGGAGAATCCTTCACCGAAATTTATTTAGAAGAAATTCGTCAATATATCCCCTTACATCGTCTCGATTATCTGATTCTCAGTCACGTTAATCCCAATCGTATCGTCACTTTAAAGGCATTATTAGCCGAAACCCATCAAATCACCATCCTCTGTTCTAAATCTGCCGTCAATACCCTTAAAAATGCCTTGACCGATGCACAAATTTTGGGCATACGAACCGATGAAATCCTTGATTTAGGGCAAGGTCATCAACTAAGTTTTATTAATGTTCCTACGCCGCGCTGGCCTGATGGTATCTGCACTTTTGACCAAAAAACCCAAATTTTATACAGCGATAAATTCTTTAGTGTGCATCTGTGCAGTGACGATATTTGGGATAAAAATTGGAAACAATTAGACGCAGATCGTCGTTATTATTTTGATTGTCTCCATGCCGTGCAATCCAAACCGGTAGAAACAGCCCTCGACAAAATTAAAGAATTTACCGCCCAATATTATGCACCCGCCCACGGTCCGATAATTCGTTATAGTCTTAGTCGTCTTGCCCACGATTATCGCTATTGGTGTCAAGAACAAAAAACTCGACCCCTACAAGTGGCCTTATTATATGCTTCTGCCTACGGAAATACTGCCACCCTGGCCCGCTCGATCGAACGAGGATTATTAGAAAATGATCTGGCCGTAGAATCAATCAATTGTGAGTTTGCCACCCCCGCCGAAATTGGTCAAGCGATCGAAAATTGTGACGGATTTATTATCGGTTCTCCCACCTTAGCCGGTCACGCTCCTACCCAGATTCAAACCGCTTTAGGAATCGTTCTTTCCACGGCAGCAAAAACTAAATTAGCTGGGGTTTTTGGTTCCTACGGTTGGAGTGGAGAAGCGGTAGATTTAATTGAAACTAAACTCAAAGATGCCAATTATCGCCTCGGTTTTGAATCCTTGCGCGTGCGTTTTAGCCCCACAGAAAGCAGTTTACAAGCAGGTTATTCAGCCGGAGAAACCTTCGCCCAGACCTTGAAAAAAACCAAAAAATTGCGGGTTCCCCAACAGGGAATGACCGAAACACAAATCGATCGCACTGCCCAGGCCGTTGGTCGGATCGTCGGTTCCCTCTCTGTTCTCACCACTCGTCAGGGCGAGGATCATGCTGGTTTCTTGACCTCTTGGGTATCCCAAGCCAGTTTTAACCCCCCGGGGCTAATTATCGCCGTTGCTGACGAACAAGCAGCCGATCGCCTAATTAACTCCGGAACCGTCTTCACCTTGAATATTCTCAAGGAAGGGCGCAATTTACGCCGCCATTTTTCCAATTGCATCAAATCTGGCGGCGATGTCTTTACGGGATTAGAAACCCAAGTCGGGGAAAATGGCTGTCTGATTTTAAGCGAAAGTCTCGCCTATCTAGAGTGTACGGTCAAAGAGCGACAACCCTGCGGCGATCGCTGGTTAGTCTATGCTACCGTCGAGCGAGGTCAAGTTTTGGATAGTAACGGTGTCACCGCCGTCGGTCATCGCAAATCTGGTGGTCAGTATTAAAACCGGACTAGCGGGGTCAAGCTTCAAGCTCCTGACTTTCCCCCTATGGTCTGCCTAGATTTCTGGGAAACAAATGTTATGTTAGTATCTAAAGTTATCATTCAGGGCTATTTTGTCTTTGTTTTCCCATGAAAAAATTGCCGCTAATCCTATCGGTGGGGAGTGTTGCTCTATTGTTGGTGGGATGTCCAGCTTCTGACCAAGCTAATCAATCCCCACCGATTACCCAAGAAACCCCCACCCCCTCTCCTAGTCCCCCGGCTGCCCCACCTCCTGCCTTTAGCGGTGCTGTGCAACCAGCCACCGAACCAGCCACCCCAAGGGTAGCTGGATTAATTCCCGCCACCGATCCCGACCAAAAACGGGCAGAAATTAACCGCGGTCGCAGCGATCCCTTCGCTATTTTGCCTCTGCAGCCCAATATTACGATTACAGAGGAAGAAAAACCCCCAGCTGAGACTCCAGCGGCCACTGGCGCACCTGCACCAGGAGGTAATCGTCCGGCAGCCGCACCTGCACCAGGAGGTAATCGTGCCACTCCCAGAGGACCGATAGTTAAAGCGCCGCCGCCGCCACCGCAACCAACGGAAGCGGCAGCAGTGCAAGTATTGGGCATCATCCGGTTGCCTACCAGTCCTATGGCGATCGTGAAAGCCCCTGGAGAAGCCACGGAACGTCGAGTTACCCCCGGTTCTACCCTCTCTAATGGTTTAATTTTAGTTAAAGCGATCGATACTAATCCCGATAATCCCTATATTGTCTTAGAACAATACGGTCAAACTATTACCCGTCGCCTAGGGGATGGTGTCCCCGAACCGGCCGCACCGCAAGCCTCGATCAGCTATAATATTTCCGAATCAGGAGAATAAAACCCGTGCGATCGATTGCTATTCAACAAAAACAAACCATTATTTATCCGCGAATGCCCTTGGCTATCTATCGGGAGTTAGCCAGCCATTTAGAACAGGTTCAGGGGGTCGAAACCCATCTCACTCCCCAGCAGTTCCAACAATTCGATTATCATCAAAGTCAGATCGGTAGTTTAGAAATTAACTATACCGAGGCTTTTCAGGAAAGCGATCGCGCTCTGGTCACGGCAATTCTCGATTATTATGCCCAACGTCACGGCTCCTATCAGCTTTCCTAAGCTTTCTCTCCTCACCTTTTCCCCGATTACCGAATTTTCTTGTTAAAAACTAAAAATATCTTATAGGATTTATCTTAATGCTGGGGATGATGCCAAATCCCGTCACACTTCATCTATTAAGGGTAGGGTTGATTCATGAATCAACCCTACTATGAATCAACCCTACTATGAATCAACCCTACTATGAATCAACCCTACTATGAATCAACCCTACTATGAATCAACCCTACTATGAATCAACCCTACTATGAATCAACCCTACTATGAATCAACCCTACTATGAAT
>NZ_JAPZSO010000003.1:0-6258 GCF_027531715.1 Microcystis sp. LE19-8.1F
TAGGCATTCTCGCTTCGTTTTTTCGTCATAGCCTTTCTGTTTTTCATAGTTATCAATAAATTGACGGCCACCGGTTACACAAATAGGATTTTGTTTACCTTGTTTATTGATGCCATTTTTACGGATATGGGTAGATTTACATTCAGGGCATTGCATTTTGATTTCCTCCATTCATATCTCTATTATGCAACGCCCGGGATCGCTGATCGCACTAGAGTCCTCATCCCCGCCATTAGCTTTTTATTGGTTATTGGTGCGCTTCCATATAGGCTCGGAGCAACTGATTGATCTGTGTCTGATAGCCTTTTCCCTGAGATTTAAACCACTCAAATACATCATTATCAATGGGGAGAGTAACTTGAGTTTTGGCCTTGGTTACGGGGACATTTCGCCGCACTACGGCCCTAGCAAACATTTCGGGGGTAATTTCTGGGCAGTCCGAAAAATCAATATCTTCATCGCTCATTTGGTCTAATCGTTGCCAATCAGTGTGAGAGTTGCTCAAAGTAGGTTCGTTGTTCATATTTCGTTGCCTTTCTTGCAGAAATAATACGAGTGTGATCTTCACGTTCGGTATGGACAACGGCAATAACTCGCCCTTTTAGTAAGCCGAATGTGACAAAACGCTGCTCTCCATAATCGAGACGCTCATCTTCAACGGTTAAGATGTCTCCATCAAATACGGCAGGAACATCGGCAAAATCTATACCGTGTTTACGAAGATTAGTAAGTCGTTTTGCTTCATCCCATTGGTATTCCATAACTGAACGACTATTACAACAATCCATTGTAGTTGCAATTTGTTGTCACCGCCACGCTCTAAGTTATTGGGGTTGTGATATGGATAATAAAAAAGCAAAAAGACGCGTTAAGTAAAGCATCCTAGATGATCGCTGATCGCTCTTTCAAAAACCAAAATGATCGCAATTTTAAAGTTTAATTAATAAGAAGATAGCGATCGCACTGGATGAAAGTGTTTCTAAGGCGATCGCCCTAAATACCACCTCTTAGCTCTTCCACATCATTTAACGTCAGAGGTGCTTGGGAACTGTGGCGAACATACAACACATAAACGATATCATCTCGAATGGCAAAAAGCACTCGATACACATTTTTTGCTTTTCCATAGAGAAGTTTGCGTACTTCTTCGGGAAAAATTTCATGTTCTACGGCCAATGCACAACGCTGAGGTTTCTCTTGGAGAGTTGCTATCGTATTCATTAATTCTCGAAACCAACGATCAGCAAATTCAGGATTACGCTCTCGATACCAGCGATAGGCTTGTTCAATCTGAGCTTCTGTAATTGGGGTAATTTCAACCTGAAATGTCATATTTTTGTTGCATTTCCTGAACGAAATCTTCAATCGGGCGAGTTTGACCCGCGTTTAGTTCCTCAAAGCCTTGCTGAATCCCCTTGATTGTTTCCAATTGTTCTAATAGTTGGCGTAGTTTGGCAGAATTAATTTTGTCAGGATCGAGAAAGGTGACGAGAACCTGGGTGCGATCACCCACACATTGCGGTGGTTCGGTGAAGCGGATTTGTCCATCCTGATAAATGCCTTCGATGGTTTTTAGCATGGGTTGCTGTTTGGTTGGTTTCCTCTTCAATTTTAGCAGCTAATTGTTAGTAACGGTAGGATGTGTTAGCGTAGCGTATCGCAATTTGGATTTAAGTGTTTTGAAAAGGGGCTCTTCTGGTTTCTGTGTGGAAACGAGGTCTATACTGATAGAATATCCGCAAAATAGTCCTAAAAGTCTTGCCCAGTAAGCATTTCACGATTCCATAAGCAAAAATTATCACACAAAGTCGAGAAGAGCCTTAAGGGAATGGGTTAAAAGTTGTGGCTATTAAAAATCATTTAGAGTAACACGCCGATCGCCGCTTCATTTCTCCCTAATTTACTTAAACTTATGCAGATGCTTTCAGGGGGACGAGGGGGAGTTGATTGATAATAAATTCACCGAGTTGCACTTTTTTGCTGGCATTATCAATGTCTAAACCGACTAGGTTCCCTAATTCATCGTAATCGGCAACGACTCCTTCTGAAATTTCTTGGCTATCAACACTGGATTTGTCTGCAAGGTGGATATAAAGGGAGTCTGTTTCTGGGTAGTAGTTAATCTTCATGGTCTAAAGCTCCGGTCTGGAAAGGCGTTGTGGATAGTCAGCTTATCTTCTAGGGTAATGACTCTCAGGTATCGATCGCCAAATTCTTTTAAGTACCTAAGCAAAATTAATTACACATATCTAACCCCCTCTTGCCTTTTGCCTCTTGCCTTTTGCCTATCTTCACTAGGAAATTAATTTTGCACGACTACTTATCTGCGCCCAAAAGCGAAAACGATTATCTTCTTGAGGTTCACAGCGAATAGGGTTTTCGATAACGTAAATACACCATTCTTTTTTGAGGTAAGGGCGTTTTGTTAAAACATCATTTTCAAAAAGGGAAGTGGGTGATCACCATTCAGCCCAAAACGTTGGTTAGCGATCGCCTTCATTCCTGAATAGTTATGCCCCAGAAGACGAAGGTTTATATGACGATTATTAAAGGCGGAGCCAATCTTTCAGCCCGTTTTCAATTAATTTCATCTGTGATTCCGATAGCATTCCAAGCTTTTTCACAAAATAGGGTGGAGGAACGGTTACAAAACCCTGAAGTAGGAAGGCACCTTTTCTTTTCAGAAAGGGAAGGTCGATCTGAATCTCATATTGGGAGCCTCTGATACTAGTTGTCTAAGTACAGGACAAAAAGCTTGAAAAGTAGGCGGGAGTGGGGTTTTATGAGAAATAGCACTAATCTCGAAACCCCTATGAACCAGTATAATGCGTTGAAACAAGCTCTCAAACCTCATTTGCGATGGCACGGAGCAAGACTCTCTTTCCTCGCTCTATTCTTACTGGCTCTGTTGAAAGTAAAAACCGTCAACCTCAAGGAATTAGCCCTAGGTTTTGAAGGTCGGGTATTGGTAGAGTCCCATTACAAACGATTACAACGCTTTTTTGGGGACTTCGAGATAGATTACCCTGAAATAGCTCGCATTGTAGTCCAGTGGCTCAATATCCCTCAACCCTGGGTATTGAGTATTGACCGCACCAATTGGTCATTTGGTAGTCATCACTACAACATCCTCACAGTCGGCATTGTCCATGAAGGGGTAGCTATTCCCATTCTCTGGTGGATGCTCAAGAAGAAAAAAGGCAACTCAAACAGCGATGAACGGATGCGTTTTATTGAGGAGATGCTGAAGATTTTTCCTTCTGCGGAGATTCGTTGCTTGTGTGGAGACCGTGAGTTTATTGGGCAGGCGTGGCTGAGGTATCTTTTGCTTGAACCGATGCTGGCTTTCTGTTTAAGAATTCGGGCGACAGACAAGATTGAGTACAATGGCAAGCGGTTGGCCGCCAAGGTTATTTTTGCCCATCTTGCCATTGGTGAATCTCAACGTCTGCAGGGGAGTTGTCTAATTTGGGGTTATCCCGTTTCTGTAGAGGCTCTTCGCTTACCCGATAATTCTTTGCTCATCGTCATTGGACAGCCCGATTGTCTGGGTCTGATTCAGGATTATGCCCAACGTTGGGGTATTGAAACTCTTTTTGGCATCTTTAAGACCCGTGGGTTTTGTCTAGAATCTACTCACTTTACTGACCCAAAACGTCTGCGTAAGCTTTTAGCCTTACTGACTTTAGCTTTGGTCTGGTCTCTCAAGACAGGATTGGAGATACATCATCTTAATCCAATTCCTATCAAGAAACATGGTCGCCGAGCAAAAAGCCTCTTTCGGCTAGGTTTAGACCACCTTCGTCATCTTATTCTCAATCCTTCATTACCTAACTTTTCTCTTTTTCTCCAGTCCTTACATTTTTTGTCCTGTACTTAGGGCACAGACAGGAAATCTTGTTCCTGTTTATCGTTGGTTCCATCCTGGAGACAAAGATTGGATCACTCTTAGAGATGGTGAAATCGATGACTGGAAACTTGGTTCATGGGGCTATAGAGACAAGACATATTCTTTTTCATGTTCTTTAAAATCTTTTCCAAACAGTGTTGCTATTTATCGTTGGTTCCATCCTACAGACAAAGATTGGATCACTCTTGCCGATGGTGAAATTCCCGAATATCAATTGGGGCGTTGGGGTTACCAAGATAAAACTTTTCAGTTTTATGCTTGGCGTTGAATACATCAGGTACAATCAGCTAATACCGCTGCCCCGGACTGGAGCGACTACAATAGAAGGGTAACCCTAGCTTCACGAGTATATGGTTTCATCAAAATTAATCTCGACATTAAGAGAACTGAGCCGCTCAGACAAGTTTTACATTATGCAGTTTCTGATCTCTGAGCTAGCCCAGCAGGAAACCGAGCTAATTAAGCCTGAACAAGCTTATCCAGTATGGTCTCCCTATGGCGCGGATGAGGCTGCGGATACAATGTTAAAAGCGCTACAGGCTACCAAAGCTCAAAACCATGCCTAACACCGAGCGGTATCCATTTCTTGCTGGCGATGCCACTTTAGGTGAAGCTAGTTTTCGCCCCTACTTGCCATTCACCCTGGTTCATCAACAGGTTTCTATTGCAGCATCCGGACTGCTGGACACTGGTGCAAGTGTTAATGTGCTGCCGTATTCAACAGGGGTCGAGCTTGGGTACAATTGGGAACGACAAACAACAGCACTGAGTTTGACAGGAAATTTGGCTCAGTACGAGGCGCGTGTCGTGCTTGCCCAAGCCGTCGTTGGGCAGTTTGAGCCTATTCAAATGGTTTTTGCTTGGACACAGGCTACAAATGTTCCGCTCATTCTGGGGCAGGTGAATTTTTTTATGGAGTTCGATGTTTGTTTCTACCGTTCACAGCTAGAGTTTGCAGTTAGCCCTAAAGTTAGCCCTAAAGCTCTTTTGGAGTAGGTTGTTGATGTTCTTGCCAGCCACCTAACACTGCGTGGCAGCGGACGAAAGCTGCTGGTGCTGAGTTAGAGGTTATCTGCCGCCGCTGCACTTCACCGTTAGACAGCCGCAAAAACTTATTAAACAGACATAGGAGAGAAACTCATGAGTTCAAGCTGAGCAACAAGAACCACATCATGTCCAGCATCAATTAGAAATCTCGCAGTGATTGCGTAAACGTCTTGATCGAGAAGAAATTTTATTATTAAGCCGACACGAGTTTAATGTCTTCAGCCGCTACTAAAGCGATAGCATATTGCAGACAAGCACGAATGTCTTCAATTTGTAAATCAGGGTAATAATCCTGAATAATTATACTGAAAGAGAGTCCCTCATTTAGCAACTCAAGAACACTCTGCACAGTGATGCGCGTCCCTTCTATGCAGGGCTTCCCAAAATGAATTTGAGGGTTAACAGAAATTTTATACATTGTTGTCACCTAGTCATAAGATGCCTTTATTTTAGATCACATTGCACAAAAACAGCCGTATAACAAGTCCCTGCACCGGAACGCCGTCACTTGGTTGGTTGAGTGCGATGCCGAAGGCACTGCGTAGCAGCACGCCGATCTTGTAGGGTGGGTTAATGAAATGTAACGGTGCGATTCGTTTCTAGGGGAATAAATAGCCTAGAGTAGCCTGTAGGTTGAACTTCGGCCGTGAGCCTTTGCCGAACGGTTGACGCAAGGAAACCCAACCATATCAAGTTTGCTGTGAGGTTCCGCTGTTGCTACAATTTGATCCCACATCCATAATTCTATCAAGCTAAAATCGAGTGCTATCTAGAAGGAACTTATGATGAAATACAAAATTGTCCTTTATCGTTCTGAAGAAGGAATTACTGTTGGCGTTCCTGCGCTCCCCGGTTGTTGGTCCGAGGGAGATACTGAGGAAGAGGCATTAACCAATATCCAAGATGCAATTCGTGAGTATCTTGCAGCCTTAGAAGAACGCTTGCAAGATGGGGAAATTCGTGAAATTGAAATGCAGGTGTAACTATGCCTAGAATTCCTGGCGTAAATCACCTAGATGCAGTACGAGCCTTGGAGAAGGTAGGCTTTCGGATCATTCGCCAAGGCAAACATATCATCATCGAAAATTTGGGTCTGAAACCCCGTCGTTCTACGACGGCTTTACTGTTAAATATTAGAACATTTACGAAATATATGCTAAAATGTGAGGTATGGAAAAAGCCTATTCGTTTCGATTTTACCCCACACCCGAACAAGAGTCGCTATTGCGGCGCACATTGGGCTGTGTAAGATTAGTTTACAACAAAGCTCTCCACGAACGAACACAAGCTTGGTACGAAAA
>NZ_JAPZSO010000105.1:0-11387 GCF_027531715.1 Microcystis sp. LE19-8.1F
GAGAGAATATTTTTATTTATACTCCCTTCTCCACACACCCCACACCCCACACCCGCACCTCCCCACACCCCACACACAACACCCCACACACCAAACACCCCACACCCCACACCCCCCACCCCACACCCCACACCCCACACCCCACACCCCCCACCCTGCTCCCTTCCCCGATAAATGCCAAAAATACAGATTAAAACCCCAAAATCCGCACATCTTGCCGCCATGGTGGCACTCGATCGCACCAGTCTCGGCGGTATTTGGACCCTATCTGGTTATGAACGGGAATTAAACAGCCCCAACAGTGAATTATTAATTCTTACCCTGGACAAGAAGGACGAAACCCTAATCGGATTGGCTTGTTTTTGGGCAATTCTCGAAGAAGCACATATTACCCTCCTGGCAATTTATCCCGACTATCAAAGACAAGGATTAGGAAAACTGCTTCTCTACAAACTGCTTGAAAAGGCTGTACAAAGACAACTGGAAAGGGCTACGCTAGAGGTGAGGGTGTCGAACCAGTCAGCGATCGCACTCTACGAGCATTTTGGCTTCCGCATCGCTGGAGAGCGTAAAAATTATTATCCGCAAACTGGCGAATCAGCCCTAATTTTCTGGCGCAACGATCTACAAACGGCCGCTTTTCGGGAACAATTAAGCAAGTGGCGACAAGAAATCCTCTCAAGACTGGCGCAGGGAGAGTGGCAATTAGAGGAAGAAACCAGAGCCAAAATAGATACCATGGGGATGTAATGATTACTTACCAGCTTAAATCAGGTCGAGGTTAGGGAAAAATGAGGATTTTAGTGTTGGCGTGGGAATTTCCACCGCGATTAGTGGGCGGTATCGCCCGTCATGTCGCCGAACTCTATCCCGAAATCGTCAAACTCGGTCATGAAGTCCATTTAATCACGATCGAATTCGGTCAGGCCCCCAGTTATGAACTGGTGGAAGGTATTCACATCCACCGCGTCCCCGTACCCCCTGGCAATGACTTTTTCCATTGGGTGGTCAACATGAATAACAGCATGGGGCAACAGGGCGGCAAACTAATCGCCGAATACGGAAAATTTGACCTTGTTCATGCCCACGATTGGTTAGTAGGGGATGCAGCCATCGCCTTGAAACATCTCTTTAAAATACCCCTGATTGCCACGATTCACGCCACGGAATACGGACGTTATAACGGACTGCACACCGACACCCAACGCTATATCGCCGGCAAAGAGGGAACCCTCGTCTATAATGCTTGGCGCGTCATCGTCTGTACCGGCTATATGCGTCATGAAGTCCATCGGGCCTTGGGCGCACCCTGGGATAAAATCGATGTGGTTTATAACGGTATTCGGGCCGAGAAAAAGCAAAGAGACCCTAACTTTGATTACCGAGCTTTTCGTCATCAATATGCCGAAGATTACGAAAAAATCGTCTATTACGTCGGGCGCATGACCTTTGAAAAGGGGGTTTCGGTGTTACTCAACGCTGCCCCAAAAGTCCTCGCCCAGACTGGGGCTAAAACTAAATTTGTCATTATCGGTGGCGGCAATACCGACAAACTCAAACAACAGGCCTGGCATCTCGGTATCTGGCATCATTGTTATTTTACGGGCTTTATGTCCGATGAAAACCTCGATCGCTTCCAAACCGTGGCCGATTGTGCCGTTTTTCCCAGTCTTTACGAACCTTTTGGCATTGTCGCCCTGGAAAGTTTCGCCGCTAGGGTTCCCGTGGTAGTTTCCGATACCTGCGGTTTTCCCGAAGTTGTCCGTCATGGCCAAACGGGAATTGTCACCCGCGTCAATAATCCTGATTCCCTCGCTTGGGGCATTTTAGAGGTTTTAAATCATCCTGAATACGCCCACGAATTAGCTAATAACGCCTACGAAGACCTAGAAAAACGCTTTCATTGGGCGAATTTAGCCCGTCAAACCGAAACAGTATATGGTTTGGTTGTCCAAGAACGACAACTGGTAGAATGGCGTTAATCAGGGAGCGGTTTTTTAGCCGTCAGCCGTCAGTATTAGGGGTCAGTTTATGTCCTAAAATAACAAAGGCACAACTTAACTTCTCCAACTATGACCATGAAAGCAGCTGAAATTATGACCACGGAGGTGGCCAAGATTAAAGGTTCTGAAACCGTCGCCAAAGCAGTACAATTGATGAGAGAAAAGAACATTAGAACTCTCATTGTTGATCGCCGTCACGATGAAGATGCTTACGGAATTATCACTGAAACCGATATTGTCTATAAAGTCGTCGCTTTCGGTCAAGATCCGCAAAAGGTGCGAGTCTATGAAGTGATGAGCAAACCCTGCATCGTGATTAATCCCGACCTCGGGGTTGAATATGTAGCTCGCTTATTTGCTAATACCGGTATTCGTTTCGCACCGGTAATTAAAGGCGGTTTGCTCGGTGTTATATCTGTTAGTGACATCCTCCATAAAGGTAACGCCGTCGAAAAGCCCCGCAGTCTTGATTTAGAAGCGGAGATTATCAAAGCTAGAGATATTGCCCGGGCAGTATGTGCTGAAAAAGGGGGAAATTCTCCCGATTGTGCCGCAGCTTGGGATGTTGTTGAGGAATTACAGGCAGAATTGGCACACCAACGCGCTAAAAAACCGGAAAAAACCTATTTTGAGGAATACTGTCAAGAAAATCCCGATGCTTTTGAAGCTCGTATTTATGACACCTAATCTCCATGGGTTTCAGGTATCGGAGAATACCTCAAACTTTTTAATCCGGCAAAAGTAGTGTATAAAAGTTTTATTTGCTAATAATCGAGGAAAAACTATGGCTGATCTATTTGTCATCGCCTATGAGGACGAATTTAAAGCAGAAGAAGTTCGTTTAACTTTGGCTAAACTGCAACGGGAACATCTCATCGAGCTAGAAGATGCCGCCGTAGTGGTTAAAAACAAAGATGGCGAGATTAAACTCAAGCAAGCGGTCAATTTAACGGCAGCGGGAGCCGCTAGTGGCAGTTTCTGGGGATTATTAATCGGAATGCTCTTTTTATCCCCTTTATTAGGGGCCGTCCTCGGTGCTGCTGGTGGCGCTTTGGGAGGTGCTTTAAGTGATATCGGTGTGGATGACAATTTTATGCGGGAATTGGGAGAAACCATGCAGCCAGGTACATCTGCTCTCTTTGTTCTCGTCCAAAAAGTTACCCCCGATAAGGTCCTCGATGAAGTGGCCCCCTACGGAGGTAAAGTATTACGCACTTCTTTGACCAAAACCGACGAAGCAGAATTACAGAAAATTCTCGACCAAAGAGGTGTTAAACCCGAAGCGGTTTAGGATATGGGTCCATAAAAGCCAGAAAAAGGGAATATATTTCCCTTTTTCCTTTTTTTAGGTAATTTCCTACTCTCATGAGGTAATTTGAAGTAGCCCGACAAAATTCAAGTTAATCCTAAGAGAAGGGAACAGGGAACAGCGACGATTAATTAACAGCCTTTCTCATAAAAGTGTTATATAGCAATTCTCTTGCTGAGATTAGGGATTATTGTCGATAAAAAAACTTCTAAATCCCACAGCTAGTAGGGAACCACTTAAGACAGTTATCAATGTCCAAATTTGATTCTTTTGGGTTCCTTCGACTTTCTCTAAGCGTTTATTCATGTCATCAAATTTACTATCAAGAGTTTTAATATCACCTTTAACTTCCGTGAGTTCAATCTTTAAATCGGTAGTATCTTTTTGAACAGTTTTGACATCAGCTTTCATTTCCGCTTGTCCATTCTCGATCACCTTCAATCGATTGTCCACCTCAATCAGTCGAGTTTCCACGGTAGTGAGTCGATTGTCCACCTCAATCAGTCGATTGTCCATGGTAGTGAGTCGATTGTCGATCTCGTTGAATCGATGTTCGATTATCTTCTGTCCATTGAGGATTAAATCTTCTAGTCTTTTTAAATCATTATCGGTAGTAGTGGTGGTGGTCATTGATTAAACTCCTATAATTTCCCTTCGCTCTTATCTTTATCATTATACCAAATCCGTTTTTAATCCTGTGATTAACTCCCAAGTTATGGATTGTTTCTCCCCACTTCCCCACTTCCCCTATACCTTTTAAACAGGATTTATTATTAGCTATAGATTTGGTGCTTGAGCAAATATGTTCACCGATAATCACTCCCGTTAGAGTGAGATAAGATTAACTCTGATTCCTCACCCTAACTGCTAGGAAAAACCAGTAATTAAATTAGGCACCTTGCCGTAATTTATCCAAAACCGATCGATCTTCTAGAGTAGAAGTATCACCGGAAATCTCTTGACCTGATGCTAAAGTTCGCAAGAGACGACGCATAATTTTACCCGATCGCGTTTTTGGCAGCACATCGGTAAAACGGATTTCTCCCGGTCGGGCAATAATGCCAATTTCCTTGACAACGTGATCCTTTAATGCTTTCGCTAACTCCGGACTCGCTTCATAATGCCCCTCGAGAGTCACAAAAGCATAGACTTCTTCCCCTTTAATTTCATCCGGTCGTCCCACCACAGCCGCCTCCGCTACCGCGGGATGAGATACTAAAGCTGATTCGATCTCCATTGTCCCTAAACGGTGGCCAGAAACGCTCATCACGTCATCAACGCGCCCCATTACCCAGAAATAACCGTCTTCGTCCCGACGGCTACCATCTCCAGCAAAATAGAGATATTGGCCATCTTTGGGGGCGATATGTTCCCAGTAGGTATTGCGGAAGCGCTCGGGATTTTTATAGACTGTTCGCATCATACCGGGCCAGGGATGTTTGACCACCAGATAACCCCCCTCATTCGCTTGGGTGGGATTGCCCTCTAAGTCCACCACTTCGGCCATAATACCGGGGAAAGGTAGGGTTGCTGACCCCGGTTTGGTGGCAATTGCCCCGGGTAAGGGAGTAATCATAATTCCCCCGGTTTCCGTTTGCCACCAAGTATCGACAATCGGACATTTTTCCTTACCGATAACTCGGTGATACCACATCCACGCTTCCGGGTTAATCGGTTCTCCCACGGTTCCCAGTAAGCGCAAAGAGGATAAATCCCGGCTATTGGGGATATCTTCACCCATTTTGATAAAAGCGCGGATAGCAGTGGGGGCAGTATAAAAGATATTAACGCGATATTTCTCAATTACATCCCAAAAACAGCCTAAATTAGAGGGACGGGGAACCCCTTCATACATTACCGTGGTGGCACCATTGGAAAGCGGTCCGTAAACGATATAACTATGGCCGGTAATCCAACCCACATCGGCAGTACACCAGTAAACATCGGTGTCTTTCAGGTCAAAAATCCATTTGCAGGTGACATGGGTGTAGAGATTATAACCGCCGGTGGTGTGGACGACTCCTTTCGGTTTGCCGGTGGAACCACTGGTGTAGAGGATAAATAACATATCTTCGCTATCCATGGGTTCGGCCGGACAGTTAGCAGATACCTGTTTTTGTAGATCATGCCACCAGTAATCGCGATCGGCAACCATATTGATGGGTTCCTTGCTGCGCTGAACAACGAGAACTTTTTCCACACTGGGGGCGCTATTATCGGCTAGAGCCAGATCTACCTGTTCCTTGAGGGCAACGACTTTATCCTTGCGGAAACCACCATCGGCAGTGATTACCACCTTAGCGGCCGCATCATTAAGACGATCGCGCAAAGCATCGGCACTAAATCCCCCAAAAACTACACTGTGGGGCGCACCAATTCTGGCACAGGCTAACATAGCGATGGCCGCCTCGGGAATCATCGGCATATAAATTCCGACCACATCGCCTTTTTTAACGCCTAATTCTTTTAAAGCGTTGGCAAATTGACAGACTTCTCGGTGTAGCTGTTCGTAGGTAATGGTGCGGCTGTCTCCCGGTTCTCCTTCCCAGATGATGGCGGCTTTATTGCGTCTCCAGGTGGTGAGATGTCTGTCAATACAGTTGTAACAAATATTAATCTTGCCGTTGACGAACCATTTGGCAAAGGGGGGCTGCCAGTCAAGAACCTCTGACCATTTTTCAAACCAATGTAATTCTTTTTCGGCTAATTGGGCCCAAAAAGCCGAGGGATCGGCCTTGGCTTTGGCGTAGAGTTGCTGGTATTCTTCAAAGCTTTTAATTGTGGCATTCTGAGAAAATTCGGCACTGGGAGGAAACAGCCGATTTTCCTGTAGGATCGATTCGATCGCTATTTCTGTCATACTGGAAAACGAAATAAATTATCTTGCGATCCAGATTACCTTTTTCGGTTCCCCCCGTAACCCCGGCAAGCAATTCTTTAAGGCTATTTCTAGGATTGCCCGATCCCCAACTAGCGATCGCCATTTTGCCCTAAGTGTTACAGAGTTTAAAGTTATGTCACCGATCGAGCGATGAACAGATCGCTGTAAGGTAAACTAACCGATAAACCCGAAATTTAACATGGAGAACACTCGGTAAGGAGTCATAATTCAATGTCTCATAGCGTTAAAATTTACGATACCTGTATCGGTTGCACCCAATGCGTTCGGGCTTGTCCCCTCGACGTACTGGAAATGGTCCCCTGGGATGGCTGTAAAGCTGCCCAGATTGCCTCTTCCCCCCGCACGGAAGATTGTGTTGGTTGCAAACGTTGCGAAACCGCTTGTCCGACGGATTTCTTAAGCATTCGGGTTTATCTCGGAGCAGAAACCACCCGCAGTATGGGTCTAGCCTACTAGGCCTGGCAATCATTCTGTGTTTATCATTTAGCGAAAACTAATCTTGTTAAGAGGACTAACCAGTCCTCTTTTTTCGTTATACTCCCGTCGCTGGTTCAGATTTTAGTTGGGGCTGGCTAAATAAGTAGCTGGTTATAATTAAATTAAAAATGGATTTTAGGTTCGATCCCCCCTGCTCTCCTTGATAAGGTAGGGTTGATTCATGAATCAACCCTACCCTTGATAAGGGTGGTGTCTGATAATTTTTAACGCCTACCTACTTAAATCTAAAAACCTTGTTGGATAAAACTTTTAGACCTTTTTGAAAGCCAAAAGTGCCAGACCTTGGGGTGATCGGGGGGGGAAATTTAGGCACTTTTTCCCTGAAAATGGGTAAAACCCCACACCCCCCCTGCCCCCACCAACAAACTTTTTGCCGCAAACCCTAGTTAGGTAATTCTCCAAAAAGTTGACGATATTTTTGCAGTTTTGCTTCCATTTCTACTAACTGCTGATTGGCCTGTTCAGCCCGTTGGCGTTCATTTTCAGCCCGTTGCCGTTCATTTTCAGCCCGTTGCTTTTCCTGCTCCAGTAGTTGATTAATTTCGCTGTAGGACGAGAATTGAGTACCATCAGGACGATAAATTTTTAACTCGTCGGTTAAGTCAAACCGAATGCCTAAACGGGGACTCACCCAATTATTAACCTCACTAACACTGTCTAAACTGTCACCAATTCGCTGCCAAGCTTCTAGACTATTATCATCGGGATCATAGACGTAGTATTCTTGGACTCCATAGCGATCATAAAATAGCAATTTTTTGGCCATTTCGATGGAGGTGTTACTGGGAGAAAGAATCTCAAAGACGACTTGAGGAGCAAGATTATCTTCTTGCCATTGTTTGTAGGAACCTCGATCGCCTTTCGGTCTGCCAAATACTACCATCGTATCAGGAGCGGCAGCAATTTTCGGCTGGCCTTCCACGGGATACCACAACAGATCCCCCGCTACAAATACCTGGGGATCATCGATATATAACCAGTCGAGATTCTGCTTAATCGTTACTATCCAGTTAAATTGTTTAGTATTATCTGCCATCGGTTTACCGTCGCTCTCAGGATAGATAATCTCGGTTTTGTTAACTTGACTAACCATGGGGAATACCTGCCGAACTCATTGGGCTATTTTTATTATATAATAAACTTGAACTAAGTAAGGAAAAGACCAATCTTGATTTTAGAACTACAGCAAGTAAATTTAGCTATCCGACGGGGCAGTGCTTATCTGTTAGAAGATATTACTTTTAGCATCAAGCAAGGAGAAAAGTTAGCTATTGTCGGAGCATCTGGGGCAGGAAAAACGACTCTTTTGCGATTGTTAAATCGTTTGCAGGAACCCAGCACGGGAAATATTTATTTTCACGGTAAATCGATTAAGGAAATACCGGTTATTTCCCTGCGACAACAGATAGTTTTATTGCCACAAGAGTCGAAGTTATTAGGGATGACTGTTCGAGATGCTCTCGCTTATCCTTTGCAATTGAAAAAATTTACTCCTGCGGAAATTAATCAGAGAATTGACCATTGGACATCCCTATTAAAAATTCCTCAACAGTGGTTTGAGCGCGGGGAGCTAGAATTATCTTTAGGACAAAGACAATTAGTAGCAATTACCAGAGCTTTGCTGTTAGAACCGAGCATACTGTTATTAGATGAACCCACCTCTGCTTTAGATACAGGCACGGCCACCAGGTTATTAGAAGTATTAAACAATCAAAGTTCAATGACAATAATTATGGTCAATCATCAACTAGATTTTTTAGAGGAATTTGCCGAGAGAGTTATTTATCTAGAAGCGGGAAAAATTGGTTCAGATTGCCTCGCCAATCAATTAGATTGGTTAGGGCTAAAAACTCAGTTAATTGACTTAGAAAAATCTCGACAAAGTGACCACTGGTAAGATTAACTTAAAATTGCTGCGCCCTCCTGAAAAACTAATAATTCTCCTGAATTAATCGCTGTCCAAACTTCATTATCAGTTAAGGGTGTAGTGGCAATAATTGCCACTTGATCGCCCGGACGAGCTAAAGCTTGAAAATCAACGCTCACATCTTCATCAATTAAATGAGCGGCGGCAAAAGGATACTGACGGATTATATAGCTTAATTTCGTCGAACAATGGGCAAAAAAATGTTCACCATCGGATAAAAGATAATTAAAAATTCCTTGACAAGCGATAGAGTTTGTGATAGTTTTTAGGACTTGATAAAGTTGCTCTAGGGAAGGTTTGCCCTGGGGAAAAGTCTCTCGTAGGGTATTAAGAATTAAACAGAAAGCTTTTTCCGAATCCGTGTCCCCAACCGGTTGATAAAAATCTCCCGCAGGAGGTGAGAAATTTTCTAAATGACCATTATGGGCAAAAACCCAATATTTTCCCCACAATTCCCGCCGAAAAGGATGACAGTTTTCTAGTTTAATTTCTCCTTGGGTAGCTTTGCGAATATGGGCGATAACATTGGTAGAATGGATGGGATAGTTTTTAATTAATTCCGCAATCGGAGAAGCGATCGAGGGTTTAACATCAATAAAAGTTCGACAACCTAAACCCTCAAAAAAAGCAATTCCCCAACCGTCTCGATGTTCGTCGGTTTTTCCTCCCCGCGCACAAAATCCCTCGAAGGAAAAACAGATATCCGTGGGGACATTACAATTCATGCCTAGAAGTTGACACATAGTTGCTTGAGTTTGAATATCAGATGCCAGCAAAATTACTTACTGCCAGCAGCCGTGACAGGAGACAGGAGAATTTTTTCCAGCTGCCTCTTGCCTATCCTAGCTAAGAAATTAATCTGGCACTAAGTAGGTAGGTGTTAAAAACTGTCAGACACCCCCCTTATCAAGGCTGACAGGGGGGATCAAACCCCCTCAAGGTAGGGTTGATTGTCGGTAGGTGTTAAAAACTGTCAGACACCCCCCTTATCAAGGGGGGCAGGGGGGATCAAACCCCCTCAAGGTAAGGTTGATTGTCGGTAGGTGTTAAAAACTGTCAGACACCCCCCTTATCAAGGGGGGATTAAGGGGGGATCAAACCCCCCTTATCAAGGGGGGATTAAGGGGGGATCAAACCCCCCTTATCAAGGCTGACAGGGGGGATCAAACCCCCTCAAGGTAGGGTTGATTCATGAATCAACCCTACTATGAATCAACCCTAGGGGCAGGGGGGGAGATTCGGCTAATCTAAGAATAAGCGGTTTAAATGCGTCTTAGCTTACAAGCTACAGGCAAGTTTTCCATTTTTGGGCGATAGAAAGGATTAATGCTTTTTCTGCTAGGGGTAAATTGGCTGCCTGTTGGTCGATTATATCGCTTAATTCCCCGATAATCCGATCTTTAGTCTCTTGGGAGTAACTTCTCTGTGCTAAAGCTATTTCTGTGATAACTCGATTTAAACTGCTGATAGCTTGCCAAGTTTGCGGACGTAATGACGGTTCTGCGGCAATGGGGGCAACCTCCAGGGAAGCGATACCATCGAAAGTTGCTGCCCGACTAAATCGGTGTAAAGTCTGGGCGAGACTATACATTTCTTCCCCGTAGGCGAGGGAACGTACCACAGCAAAGGCTTTTTCGGCTTTTTCGGTGTCCTGTTGGTGAAGATACCAAAAACCGGCGGCGGCGGCGCGAGCAGGAGTATCTAGACGGATTTGGCTGTCAGGAAAAGAAAACGGTTTCGCCGACGCATATTTTAACAATTGCCAATCGGAGGGATTTT
This sequence comes from Microcystis sp. LE19-8.1F, assembly GCF_027531715.1. Taxonomy (NCBI): domain Bacteria; kingdom Bacillati; phylum Cyanobacteriota; class Cyanophyceae; order Chroococcales; family Microcystaceae; genus Microcystis; species Microcystis sp. LE19-8.1F. Next base: position 10,419 of record NZ_JAPZSO010000105.1, read on the forward strand.
CTGCCAGACGGGAGACGCGATAGATAATTTCTGCCGCTGGGAATTGCGGTAAAACGCGATTAACAGCGGCAAGGACAGGAATAAACTGGCGGCTGTACCGAAGGTATTGATTGAGGTTATTAATAGCCGTTTCCCAGTCTTGCTGTAACCATTGTTGTAGAGTCGAGGTTAACCCCGGCAGCGGTAGAGGGGTAATACGGGGAAAAAGTCGCCCTTGGGAGCCAGCCAAAAGCCCGATTAGCCAATTATCAAGACGGAAAAAGGCGAATATAAACACCACGCCCGACACGCCCCACACCACGCCCCACTCCACGCCCCACACCACGCCCGACACCACGCCCGACACCACGCCCAACGCCACGCCCAACGCCACGCCCAACGCCACGCCCAACGCCACGCCCCACACCACGCCCCACACCACGCCCCACCACTCCACGCCGGACACCACGCCCCACACCACGCCCCACACCACGCCCAACACCACGCCCCACACCACGCCCCACACCACGCCCCACACCGCGCCCCACACCGCGCCCCACACCCCGCCCCACACCCCGCCCCACACCGCGCCCAACAACCCGACCGACACCACGCCCCACACCACGCCCCACGCCACGCCCCACGCCACGCCCGACACCACGCCCCACACCACGCCCCACCCCGCGCCGAACACCACGCCCAACGCCACGCCCCACACCACGCCCCACACCACGCCCAACGCCTCGCCCGACGTCACGCCCAACACCGCGCCCCACACCCCGCCCCACACCACGCCCGACACCGCGCCCCACTCCACGCCGAACGCCACGCCCCACTCCACGCCCAACACCACGCCCCACTCCACGCCCAACACCACGCCGAACGCCACGCCCGACGCCACGCCCAACACCACGCCCACCCAATTAACAGAAAGTCCTAAATTTGCTGCTATGCTACAGATAATCAGAGGGGTAATTACAGTTAAGAGAA
>NZ_JAPZSO010000058.1:0-27748 GCF_027531715.1 Microcystis sp. LE19-8.1F
CTCAGAGAATCCGACAGAGGGAATGCTATCCATCTCGGAATGGTTGGCAAAATCCTCCAGTGTTTTTACCAAGAGTTGTCAAACAATCCGAAACTGGTTTGGAGAAATCATTAGTTATTTCGAGCGAAGGACAACGAATGGATTAGTCGAGGGAATCAACAATAAACTTAAACTAATAAAACGAAGAGGCTATGGCTTGAGAAACTTTCGGAATTTTTGGGTTAGAAGTATGTTGTCTTGGCATCTTGTCTGTTGATTTAGCATAAAGAGTAACGAAGAGCCAAATTTTTCTGTTTGTTGCCAAACTTTCTCTCCCACTTTTTCACCGGTTTTCTCTAACGCTTTAGTGGCAATAATCGAACCAACTGCGATCGCTGCTCCTGTAAGAGGGTCCATAGATAAAATCGGGGTGATGAGGGTTAACTTATTTATCTGGTTTTTGGGGGTATAAGTTGCCAACAATTAAACAACTCTTACCCCCATCATAGAACTTGTAATTTCATTTAGGCGGGTACTTCAATTTTACCCTGTCCAGCCAATCCAAAAGCGGCGTGAACCACTTGTAGGGCCCTGACTCCATCTTCCTGATTCACCACACAACTGATTTTTATATCAGAAGTAGCAATCATCAAAATATTAATTTTCTCCTTTGCTAAAGCTTCAAAAAAGCGTGCTGCTACCCCCGGTTGTCCTTCCATTCCTGAACCAACAATGCTCACTTTGGCCACATCATTATTAACCACCACTTCCTGTAAACCCAAACTTTCCGATAGTTCTAAGAGGATTTTTTGGGCGGAATTAGCATCCGCTTGGGGCAAAGTAAAAGCGATATCCCGTCGGGGAATACCATCGACAATGCGACAGCGTTGGGATTGAATAATCATATCGACACTGACATTTTTTGCCGCTAAAACCGAGAAAATTCTCGCCGCCATCCCGGGGCGATCGGGGACGTTACGAATGGCCATTTGTGCCTGATTATTATCTAGGGCCACTCCCCGTACCGGGACTAAATTTTTAGGGATTTCGCAATGAGCAACTTTAGCAGAATACTCCACTTGAAAAGCATCACAAAGGACTTTAATTGCTTTTTCTCCGTCCGCTTCATCGATGACACAACTGACTTTTACTTCGGAAGTGGAGATCATTTCGATATTAATTGCCGCTGCGGCCAAAGTGCTAAATATTTGGGCAGCAATTCCCGGCCGGCCGATCATACCAGCGCCGGTAATGGCGATTTTAGCGGCCCCGGATTCGATGATCACTTCCGCTTCCTCTGTATTAGTGGGATGGGAACGTAAAACCGGCGCGATCGCTTCGGCCACGGATTGGGCTTTTTTTAAGGCATTTCCCATCACCGTAAAGGCGATATCGTTGCTGTCACCCTCGTGAATCGATTGAATAATTAAATCCACGTCCACCTGTTGATGGGCAATTTCCCCGAATAAACGGGCAGCGATACCGGGACGGTCGGGAACCCGTAAAAGGGAGATTTTCGCCTGATTACCCTCAAATTCCACCGCATCCACTGCTTTTGTCAATTCCAATCCTTGCAGGGTGCGCGGTTTCGGTGCCGGGGATGTCACCCAAGTACCCGGATCCTCTGTCCAACTGGAGCGGACAACCAAGGGAACCCCGAAGTTTTTGGCGATTTCCACCGCTCGCGGGTGGAGAACTTTCGCCCCTAAACTGGCTAATTCGAGCATCTCATCGCAGGTAATTTGGTCTAAAAGACGCGCTTCGGGGACTAAACGGGGGTCAGTGGTGAGAATACCGGGTACATCGGTGTAAATTTCGCAAAAATCGGCTTTTAATGCGGCTGCTAGGGCCACGGCCGAGGTATCGGACCCACCGCGCCCTAGGGTGGTAATCTCTAGTTGATCACTATCGCTAACACCTTGAAAACCGGCGACAACAACTACTTTACCTTCCGATAGATGACGGGAAAGGCGATCGGTTTTAATTTCTAAAATACGGGCCCGACTATGTTCGGATTCCGTGACAATTCCCACTTGAGCGCCGGTTAGGGAGATGGCCGGTTGTCCGATTTCCTCTAGGGCCATACTCATCAAGGCGATCGTCACCTGTTCCCCCGTCGATAATAACATATCCATCTCCCGGCGCGAGGGTTCGGCGGCGATTTGTTTGGCTAAATTGACCAATCCATCGGTGGTTTTCCCCATGGCAGAAACGACCACCACCACGGTATTTCCTGCTATTACCGTATTTTTGACCCGTTGAGCTACCGATTGAATGCGTTCCACGGAACCTACCGATGTACCACCGTATTTTTGGACAATTACAGCCATAGTTGTCAGCGCTAGAGACTTTCTATCTTTGTTCAATCTCCAACTTATCAAAATTCCTAACGATAAGTGGTTTTGGTTAACATTCCTTATGTTTTATCAAATGCCGACTATCTAAATTAATCCTTAAGACTGCACCGGAGAAGGGAGAGCCGGAGCTAGGTTGAGGCAGTCCGAGCATTTGTACTAAAATGTCAATAGGCAGTTTAAATACAGTACATTTATGCTATTAATAATATTTTGGCTCTCTTAGGTTTGGTGGGTATTATGAAAGATATTTTAATGTTAGATACAGTAATAATTATCAATTCTGATCCCCCCTTAATCCTAGGGCTGATTCATGGTAGGGTTGATTCATGAATCAACCCTACCCTTGATAAGGGGGGAAATCTGACAATTTTTAACACCTACCTACTTAATCCTTTATCGATTTTACTCGGTTTTTGGGGCGCGTGTGTTTCCCCCCAGATTTTAATTTAAACCTTTAAGGGCAGCAAATAAATAATTAGCTAAAGTTACTCCATCTACTCCTAATTCTGTCCTTTCTTTGGCTGCTAAAATGCCGGCTTGAGCGTGTAAATAAGCTGCTAATGCGGTTGCTTCTGGGGGATTATCCGGCATTTGGGTTAAGAATCCGCCGATTAATCCTGTTAGGACATCACCACTACCACCTCGCGCTAAAGCGGAGCTACTTTCGGGGATTATATAGATTTTACCTTCCGGGGAGGCGATTATAGTTCTGGCTCCTTTTAATAAGACAATTGCACCACTTTGTTGAGATGCTTCTTGAGTGATATTAATCCTATCTTGAGAACCTGAGAAGTTAGGAAATAAGCGTTTAAATTCTCCCCAATGAGGCGTTAAAATTGTCTTATTTTGGCGGGATGATAATTTTTCTATGCCCAGTTGAGCCAAAATATTTAAAGCATCGGCATCGAGTATAATCGGTTTATCACTATCTAAAACCTGTTCGATAATAGCGGGATTTTCTGTGGTTAATCCAGGACCACAGGCGAGGACATGATAATTATTTAATTCTAGGGGAAGTTCGGCAATAGCTCCCGTGGCAGTTTCGGGACAATCGATAATTAATGCTTCTGGTAAATGACTAATTAATAAAGATTTAAGGGCAGCAGGAACGGCAATCGAAAGCATTCCCACACCACTACCTCGCGCTCCTAATCCGGCAAGAATTGCCCCCCCTGCATAACGACGAGAACCACAGATAATTAATAAATGTCCCTGCTGATATTTATGGGTAAGTAGAGGACGGGGTAAGGGTAAATAAGGGCGAATTAGATCGGGATTAACCCTCAGAATTGGCGGTGAATCTTGTAAAATTGTTTCTAGGTCAAGGGGACTAATTCCTATATCAATTAACTCCACTTTACCCAGATAGGGTAAGGCCAAATCTTGGAAAAAAGCTCGCTTCCAGAGTCCCAAACAAAAGGTATGGGTGGCTTTAATTGCCGTGCCTAAAACCTCTCCGGTGTCGGTGTGAATTCCCGAAGCAATATCGATACTAATTACCGGTTTTTGCCAACTATTAATTTTATCGACTAATTCGGCAATCTCTCCCGATAAAGTCCTTTCTAAACCAAAACCGAAAAGACCATCGATAATTAACTGACAATCCTCCAAAGATTCTAAAGTTTCCTGAAAAATTAAGCCTAAATGCTTGACATAATTAGCCTGTTGTGCAGTTAAGTCCTTGAGTTTGGCGATCGGACAAAAAAGAGATACTTGATAACCGGCGAGATGTAATTCTCTAGCAATTACGAGAGCGTCGCCGCCATTGTGACCAGGCCCGACGATAACGCCGATTTTGGGGAAATTAGCCAAAGAATAGGACTTTTTAAGCTGTTGTGCCGTTAACAGGGCTGCCTTTTCCATCAAAGCGGCCACAGGCATACCAGAGGCAAAAATCGCCCCTTCAATGCGACGCATCTGCTCGCTATTAACCACGTTGGACCGATAATTGTAGCTCATTCGGGGGATAAATTGCCTGTTAACAGGTGTAGATAACTTTTTTGCCGAAAAATTGCCAATTAGCCCGCATTTTCACCGGATCAAGGCTGGGTTGGGTGATAATAGCCAGATCATTCTGTCTAGTTTCCGCTTGACGGTGAGCGGCGGATATATTAATTAATTTTAGTAGTTGCTGACAATAACTATACTCGACGACGACTAAGACCATTTTTCCAAAGTAATGGCAGCTCTGGTTAATTGTCCTCATCCTCAAACCTTCTCCGAGAGAGGAAGGGGGTAGTAATCGGAGTTTTCTTTTCACTGATTACTGGTTACTGAAAAGACTCCCCCACAGCCATCTCACCCTGGGGAAAACCGCTATAGAATAGAGAAAAAAAGAGAATTGCGAGGAAAAAACTCTGTCTTTTAACCCGATTGTCATTCCCCCTTCCCTGGAAAATCCCGCTCGCTATCTTGTGATCATGCTGCACGGTTGGGGTGCGGATGCCATGGATCTGGCCCCCCTTGCATCGATGCTGGATCTGGCTGATTGTCAATTTTTGTTTCCCAATGCTCCCTTCGATCATCCCCAAGTGCCGGGGGGACGCGCCTGGTATGCTTTAGAAACCTCCGATTATCAAGGTTTAGCCGCTAGTCGTCAACAATTGCAGGATTGGATTATTTCCCTAGAAGCAACTACCGGCATTACCCTAGAGCGGACTTTTTTGACCGGTTTTTCCCAAGGGGGAGCGATGACGCTGGATGTGGGTTTATCCTTACCCTTGGCGGGATTGGGTTCCCTGAGTGGTTATCTGCACGGTGAACCCCATCCCCAGGGTCCACAAAATGTCTTAATTGTTCATGGTAAGCAGGATCCCGTCGTTCCTATCGCTGCTGCTCGTCAAGCCAGGGATTTACTGCTTGGTTTGGGGGTTAACGTCGAATATCACGAGTTAAATATGGGCCACGAAATCCCCATTCCGGCACTGACTATATTACGCCAATTCCTCCGCAATCGTCTAGAAACTGCATGAATAATGCTCGTCAGCTGGCTTTGCTGATTTTACGCGATATCGATCGCTCCTCCGCCTATCCCGATCGCGCTCTTGATCGCCATTTGTCCGCTAGTTCCTTAAATTGTCTTGACAAAGCCTTGACAACGGAGATTGTTTATGGTATAATTCGCCGCCAAAGAACTTTGGATGCGCTGCTCGATCGCTTGGGGAAAAAAACCGCGGCCCAGCAACCCCCGGATTTACGGCGAATTCTCCATATTGGTCTTTATCAACTGCGTTATCTCTCCCAGATTCCCCCATCGGCAGCGGTGAATACGGCGGTAGAATTAACTAAAATCAGTCATTTAGGCAAATTAGCGGCGGTGGTTAACGGAATGCTGCGGCAATATCTCCGTTTAACTGCTAATGGCGACGATCCTTTAATTTTGCCGGAAAATACCGCTTCTAGATTGGGCATTCTCCACAGTTTCCCCGATTGGTTGGTGCAATTGTGGTTAGATCGCTTTAGTGTTACGGAAACGGAACAACTGTGTCAATGGTTTAATCGCTCTCCTGACCTCGATATTCGGATTAATCCCCTGAAAACTAGCCGAGAAGCCCTAGAAAATGAGTTAGAATCAGCCAATATAACTTTTAATCATCTTAAATTACCTCTAGCTTGCCGTTTAACCTCTGGTTTAGGCAATATTGAGCGTTTAGAGGGATTTCGAGCCGGAAATTACACCCTACAGGATATTAGCGCCCAATTAGTCACCTATCTACTCGATCCCCAGCCCGGAGAGACAATTATCGACGCTTGTGCGGCACCGGGGGGAAAAACCACTCATATCGCCGAATTAATGGGGGATCGGGGTAGAATATTAGCCTGCGATCAAACGGCATCCCGTTTACGACAGTTAGAAGCCAATATTAAAAGATTAGACTTAAAAGCGATCGAAATATATCTAGGGGATAGTCGCGATCGTCCCCAGTGGTGCGGCATCGCCGATCGTGTACTAATCGATGCTCCCTGTTCAGGATTGGGAACCCTGCACAAGCGTCCTGATATACGTTGGCGACAAACACCCGAAAATTTACCTGTACTAGCCAAACGACAGGGGGAACTTTTAGCCTCGGCTGCCACTTGGGTAAAACCGAAGGGAATCTTAGTTTATGCCACCTGTACTTTAAATCCGTTAGAAAATGAAAGAGTGATCGAGCAGTTTTTAGCCGCTCATCCCGATTGGAAAATGGCCACTCCTGACTCTAATTCATCTTTCTCAGAATACTATACAGAAACGGGAGCGATCGAAGTGTTACCCCATCGGCATAATCAAGACGGTTTTTTTATGGCTAAGTTAGTCAAGGAAGTGTGGGATGAAAAATAAACAATTACTGAAAATTCTCATCGGTGTTGCTTGGATTGATGGCGTGATTAAACCATCAGAAAGAAACTATTTACGACAGGTAGCTGTGAGGGAAAAACTTGATGATGATCCGGAGATTAAACCACTATTATCGGAACTAAAACCAGTTAAAACCAGTGAATGTTATCGATGGTTAGAGTCCTATTTAGGCGATAATCCTAGTCTGGAAATCTATCAAGATCTACTAGCATCGATTAGCACTTTAATCTATAGCGATGACGACGTGGATACACAGGAAGCGAAATTATTAACTAAAGTGCAGAGTTTCGATCCGACTCACGATAGCCATCGATCGATGTTAGATAAATTAGTGACGGGAATTCAAAAATTGTACCACAAAGCAATTACCGAAAGTAATTAGGGTTTGCGGCAAAAAGTTTGTTGGTGGGGTTAGGAGTCAGGAGTCTCCGAGTCTCCGAGTCAGGAGTTTCAGGCTTTGTTGCCCTCTTTTTTTTGTACCAGTTTATGTACCACAAGAAGGATAATGCCAGGTTTTTGAAGGTCCCAATCCTATTTTCGCAGCATGAACATCGGATTTTAACAGGTCAAAAGCCTTATTTTCAAAAGGTTTTACCATTATTCAGCAAGCCCTATCTCAATGGAGCGAGGGGAAAATATTATCTTAAAGTCGATAAAAACGGAACTTCGCAAGAGTGTCCTAATTGTGGCGCGATTACCGGCAAAAAAGCGTTATCGGAAAGAGTTCACCGGTGTGATTCTTGCGGTCACATCGAACCAAGAGATACGGCATCAGCGAAGGTAATCGAGAACCGAGGAAAAAACGCGGTCGGACTGACCGTGTTAGAAAACGCTCGCGGAGGCGATTTGACGGGGATCGACCAGGTTAAACCAGGTCGATCTAGTTAGAGCTTGCTGAATAAATCTAAAAACCTTGTTGGATAAGACTTTTAGACTTTTTTGACCTCAAAAAGTGCCGACCCTTGCACTGATCGGGGGTAAAATTCCGGTACTTTTTGCCTGAAAATTAGGTAACTGACTACCTCAAAATCGGTAAAACCCTACACCCCACCCCCCCAACCCCCCCGATGTCGGGGGGGCAGGGGGGGGGTTGGGGGGGCCACACCCTGCCCCCACGAAAAACTTTTTGCCGCAAACCCTAGTTAAAAGCCTAAGAACCGAGAATCCCCCGCTACACCGCGCGAGCGGTTAGCGGGGGAGTGTCAATGAGAATAAACGACAATCTCATCAGGGTTTCAGGCGACTCAATTCTTAATAAAATCTATAATTCTAGATGCTTTTCCAGTTTTACCGGCTCAATAAGTAGAGTTTAATTTATCGCGTTTCCTGTTGGCAAGAGGTACATTATTGATGGTGAAAAGCTTAATCAGCCAAGGTTTAAATGTGTCACACCGGCGTGAGAAGCACTATATTATACATATTTATTTATGGATGCCATAGTGCGAGTTAATTAATTGGTATTTTATCCATGACTACAATGCACAGCAAAGCAAAGGATTAAGCCTCCATCACTACTAGCGAATCACCACCAATTTTTCGGCAAACTTTGAATTTAAAGGAGTTATTGAAATGTCTATTAATCTCGCTTCCAGTCTTTCGGCTATCACCACTGACTCTACCACAGGGGTTACTCATATCGTTTGGGCTGATAATGGCAATATTTGGCACACAGTCTATGACAATAATTCGGAAACTTGGAAAAATGCCGAAGCTATTGCTTTTACGGGTACTGAACCTGTCACCAGTCTTAATCTCGTCGCTAGTGGTCAGCTGATTGATAGTAGCAATCCGGGGTTAGCAGTGGTATGGCAACAGGGAAATCTGAATGATAGCGATTTTTTCTATACCGCCGCCCAATACGACGAGAATGCTGATTTACAATGGTTAGATACTCCTCAAACTCTCACCTCTGATCAAGTGGGTGATTTAGAACCTACCGTTACAGTTAAGCTAAGACGCATTTAAAGCGCTTATTCTTAAGATTAGCCGAATCTCCCCCAATCCCTTTACTGTTGCCTCTTGCAAGAGTGCCTCTTGCCTCGTCTCAACAAGCAATTTAAATGCGCGGGCAGCTTACTGATAGCGGCGAAGTAATCGTTATCGGTTCAAAGGTTAACTTTGATAACATGGCGAATCTCAGTATCAAAGAAGATACCGACTTTTACACTCAAACCTTTAGCGTTAGCAGTAGTCAATTCTCTACAAGTACCAGTAATGTAATACCTACTGCCCCCTATTCCCCTCAATTAACGAATAATGGTGTCGTTAATCTGGGGGTTTTAAGCAATGCTCAAAGCACAACTCCATCGGTACAATCAGCCACAGAAGCCAATAGTTTAAGTAAGTAGTCGTGCAAAATTAATTTCCTAGTGAAGATGGGCAAGAGGCAAGAGGCAAGAGGCAAGAGCGGGGTTAGATATGTGTAATTAATTTTGCCTAGGTACTTATTAGTAGCGACGAAACAGGAGAAGAACAGGCACAACAACCTTTCGGCTCATGGAATGCTCAACTCTTCTTTGCTAGTAGTTTATTAGAAGATTGGGAATTGATGCACAGTGTCCCTAAAAGTGGCTTTCTTCGATCGATCATCACTCCCTACGAGACACTCCAGGATTTGATAGTTCTTAGAAGCAGTTACAGAGTTTAATTGAGTGGCTGGCAAAAATGAGGAAAGTAGAATGATTATTAGTCTTATGTTCCAGATTCCGCACTTCATGATCAATAAATACCACATCCGCATCTAAAAGAAGCTATCATACCTTGTATCTGACGGTTCGCTCATTTTCCACATATAGTGTTTTTGGATTAAGCTATCCACTGCCTGTAGTGGCATAAGTTGAACTAATACCACTACAGGTAGGTTTGATCAGTCATTGAAACACTACCTATAGTGATTCCCGAACCGAGAGTTGTATTTCGCGAGTTTCTCGATGACGGTAATGAAATTTGATCTATCTCGCTGGCTTTCCCTGAAAATCCTTCTGACGGTTCCTTTTGTTGTGCAGTTGATGATTGTGATCGGCGGTATAAGTTGGCTGGCTTACTACAGCACTTGGCAAGCGATTAATCTGTTAACACTTTCCTTGCTAGAAGATATTGGCGATCGCTTGCAAGGGGAAATTGACAATTTTTTAGAAAAACCGATTGCTCTCACTCAAGAACATCAAGATTTAATTGATTTAGGAATCTTAAATCTCAACGACTTAGAACCTTGGGGCTCTTATTTATACAAACAGTATCTAAACCATCGCCATGATTTTCTTACCGCTTTTATGGTGAGTAATCAAGCCAATGAATTTCGTGCAGCCGGTCACACTTATAACAAACAAGGTCAAATCCTTCAAGGGTTAGGGGAAGTAGGAAGAAAAACGCAATATAATTACTATGGCTATTCTTCTCTAGAAAATTATCAAAAGAAACGCAATCCCAAAATCCTCGCTAATCGCTATAAAGTGACTAACAGACCCTGGTACACCCAGGTGATAAAAACGGGCAAAATGCAATGGACTCCTTTATTTGCCCATAGAGTTTTTCAAAAACATTTAGTAATAAACTTCTCTCGTCCCCTCTACAATGGGAAGCGTTCTCAATTATTAGGGGTAACATCTATTCAGGTAGATTTGTCCTATCTAAATAAATTTTTGCAATCCCTGAAAATTGGGCGCACGGGTAGCATCTTTATTATTGATAAAAATGGTTATTTAATTGCTACTTCTAATGGTCAAAGTCAGTTAGAAGTTGTTAATGGCAAGGCAGTTCCTTTGTTGGCAACTAAAAGTCCTAATCTTATCACCAAAAAGATATCACAAACATTACTCAATCTACCGGTAAAAAAATTTGAAAAACAGTATTTTTCTTCATTAGTTATCAACTCTCAAAAGTATTTTGTCTTAGCACTCCCACTCCAGCAACAAAATGGACTGCAATGGTTAGCAATTATTGTAATTCCACAGGCTGATATTTTAGGGAAAATTTGGCAAAATCAACGTGTTACTTTTCTGCTATCTGGCTTAGCTTTATTGATGGCTATTATTATTGGTTTAATTTCTGCTTATTACATTACTCAACCGATTACCCGCTTAAGTCAAGCAACCTTAGCCTTGTCCGAAGGAGATTGGCAAAAAAAACTTAAAGCAAGTTCGATTACTGAACTGCAAAACTTAGTTCAAGCCTTTAAAAAAATGGCGTATCAACTAAAGGAATATGTAAAACAACTTCAGTCTCAAGAACAAAAATTAAGACAGTTTTTGGAAGCAATACCGATTGGTATTACAGTTTATAATTTGGAAAAACAGCAAATTTTTATCAACAAAGAAGGCAATATTTTATTGGCTGCGAGCCTAGAATTTTTTGAGAAAAATATGCAGAAAATTTTAATAGGAGAATCATTTACTCTAGATGATATAACTATTAAAGTCAATCACCAAAGTATTGTAGTTAAGATATTGGGAAAGCCGATTTTTGACGAAGCCAATAAGATTATCTTTGCTCTGATTATTATTGAAGATATTACCGACAGAAAACAAGCGGAAATACTTCTGAAAGATTATAACAAAATCTTAACACAAGAAGTGGAGAAACAGACTCAAGAACTGGCTGATGCTAAAGAAAAAGCAGAAATCGCCAATCAGGCTAAAAGCATTTTGCTAACCAATATGAGTCATGAGCTAAAAACACCCCTTCATGCAGTTTTAGGGTTTACTGACATAGTTGTCAATGATCCGGCGTTGCCAAAACACTTAACTCAATCCCTCAATATTGTGCGAAAAAATAGCAGAAATTTATTTTTATTAATTACCAACATTTTAGACTTAGCTAAAATTGAAGCCGGAAAATTATCAATACAGCCTCAATCTCTTAACTTTTTAGACTTTATTCGAGATATTGAAGCAATTTTTCAGCTTAGTAGCGAGATAAAAAACTTAGATTTTGAGGTTAGTTTTCTCACCGCTTGTCCTCGCCTAATTCGAGTTGATGCAACTAAGTTACGACAAATCTTGTTTAATTTGCTCAGTAATGCCTTTAAGTTTACATCTGTGGGAAGCATTTCTTTAACAGTCTCCTTGCAAAAATTAGATCAAGAAAATGCTCAACTTAATTTTTGGATAGAAGATACAGGAGTCGGGATTAGCCAGTCGGAACAAGAACTGCTATTTAACGCTTTTTATCGAGGTCAAAATCCTGATCCTTTAATTGAAGGAACGGGTTTGGGGTTGATGCTAACTCAAGAGTATATTAAACTTTTAGGCGGTAGTATTAGCTTAGAAAGCGAAGTGCGTCAAGGAACTCGGATTTATTTTTGTTTACCAGTCCAAATTTTACAAGCAGAAATTCAGACTGAGCAAACTAATTTGGTAGCAAAAGACAAGGTAAAAATCAGTAAATTTAGGTCATTAACTCCGAAAATTATTGAAGGTATATCACCTCAATGGTGTCGCGCTTTCTATGAGGCTCTAACTGCACTAGATGAATTAACAATGCTGGGATTACTTGCAGAAATTGAGCCTGATTATCCCCAATTAACTCAAGAGTTAGGCAAATTAGTTAAGGCGGTTGAAATTGACCGATTGATAGATATTTTTTCACTTTTGCCTACTGAAGATAATTAAAAATGATGAACTATAGGATGTAAGGTTATACTAACACCATCGCCTAATTTAGTTCCCTGAACTTCAATAATTTGGCTGGCGAGATTGATAATCTCGGAGAAGGGTTGGCCAGCTGTTACTAGGTTAATTAATTTTGGCAGCCAATCCAGTTGTTTTTTTTGCAAAAATGAGACACAACTTGAACCACTTTTAATCAGATCAGAGTCAGCGGGAAAAAGTTTGATAAAAATTGGATTAACGAGAATAAACTCAAAATCAATAACTTCTCCAGTTTCTGGACTACGAATAGCGGATAAAGCGGCAATTCCATAGGGAGCATAATTGAGAAGACTAGCTAAAATTGATCGAGATTGGGTCAAGGATTCGATAGTTTTTTGATGAGATTCAATTTCTGTCTTCAAGGCTCGGCGTTGAGATTGAAGTTCAATTTGATAGGAGACTCTCGCTAAAACTTCAACTGGCTCAAAAGGTTTGGTAATATAATCACTAGCCCCGAAACTAAAGGCTTTTACTTTGTCAGTTAAATCACTAATAGCACTGAGAAAGATAATAGGAATTTCCTTATATTGTGGATTTTCTTTTAGTGTTTTACAAACTCCATAGCCATCTAGATCAGGCATTAAAATATCTAAAATAATTAAGTTTGGATTAATTTTATCAATTAGCTCTAGGGCTGTCCGGCCATTCTTAATGGTACGAACTATGTAATTATTTTGAGAGAGAATTTGCTTGAGAAGCAACAGGTTTTCCAGTTGATCGTCGATTAATAAAATAACAGATAAATTTGCCTCTAAACAGTTTGGCGTATAACTTTCTAATTCAGCAATGAAATCTTCCTTGTTGTTCATCGTTTTCTCGATAAATACGCCAAAATTTTTCTTGGTTATTTTAGTTTTAAACAATGTTGATAAGTGACGGAAAAGCTGAGAGGCAATATTGCGGGTGGTGCCTGGACTAAGATAAATTTGATGAGCAATTTTTTCATAACTATGCTGATCAATGATTCCTTTAATAATCATTTCTTCTTGAAGACTTAAGGTACGATATTCACTTAAATAGAGCTTTTTTTGGAGAAATTCGATGATGATTTCAGAGGTGAGGGGATTGAACTGCATTGGGATTTTAGATTTTGGATTAAGCTGTAGAACATTTATAGGGGTCGTTGAGGCGAGGGAACAGGGGATGGTTTTTGCTTGTTTTTCTAAATTGTAACAATATCCAATTTAAAGGCAAAGTAGCTTAACGCTATAGCGTTGGGAGCATCTCACCTTTGTAACTCCTAAATTAAGTTTTATGTCAAGCTATTTTGAAAGCCTTACCAGAAGCAAGTTTTAGCGATAAGTATAACTACTCACTTGCATAAGTGAGATGCTCCCATAGCGTTTCTCAAAATAACCGCTTCCAGAGTTGGGAACACCCAGCAATATCTGATTTTTACTCTCAATCCGGTTAGTACTAGAGGCATTTGTAGTCCTAACACCTTGAAGAAGTTTAATGTCATGACAAAAATGATAATTAAGGTCATGACAAAAATGACAATTTTACAGAGATCCTTCAAGGCAAGTCAACTTACACTGAAGATTAATGACGAAAGTGGGCAACAAAAAGTGACTTCACCCTCTAAGTCCCTATGGTCAACCCCAAGGCTCTATCTACTCAGAAATCTCGGAGCAAAATCGCTGCAAGTTTGTCTGTACAGAAGCTTCAGCAATTTTGATCGCTACTTCCCGACAAGTCTAGTGTTCAACCTAACCACGCTAGTGGAATTCAAACTTAATTGACCTTAACCCTTCTTCAAAGTTTTTAGTCATGTCTATTAATCTCGCTTCCAGTCTTTCGGCTATCACCACTGACTCTACCACAGGGGTTACTCATATCGTTTGGGCTGATAATGGCAATATTTGGCACGCAGTCTATGACAATAATTCGGAAACTTGGAAAAATGCCGAAGCTATTGCTTTTACGGGTACTGAACCTGTCACCAGTCTTAATCTCGTCGCTAGTGGTCAGCTGATTGATGGGAGCAATCCGGGGTTAGCAGTGGTATGGCAACAGGGAAATCTGAATGATAGCGATTTTTTCTATACCGCCGCCCAATACGACGAGAATGCCGATTTACAATGGTTAGATACTCCTCAAACTCTCACCTCTGATCAAGTGGGTGATTTAGAACCTACCGTTACAGTCAATGATAATGGCGAAGTAATCGTTATCGGTTCAAAGGTTAACTTTGATAATGTTGCGAATCTCAGCATCAAAGAAGATACCGACTTTTACACTCAAACCTTTAGCGTTAGCAGTAGTCAATTCTCTACAAGTACCAGTAATGTAATACCTACTGCCCCCTATTCCCCTCAATTAACGAATAATGGTGTCGTTAATCCGGGGGTTTTAAGCAATGCTCAAAGCACAACTCCAGCGGGACAATCAGCCACAAAAGCCAATAGTTTAAGTATTAGTAGCGACGAAACAGGAGAAGAACAGGCACAACAACCTTTCGGCTCATGGAATGCCCAATTATACTTTGCTAGTAGTTTGTTAAAAGATTGGGAATTGATGAACAGTGTGCCTAGCAGTGGCTTTCTTCGATCGATCATCAAACCCTTTTTGGAAAATTTCGAGCTTGTAGGTACATTGTCAGGCGGGACAACTTTTGGTGGAGAACCATCAATTTTTTTACAAACAAATGCACAGCTAGAATGGGAATCCCCCAAAGAGTTAAAAAGCCCTTGGAAAAATACAACCGGATCTGAGCCCACAGTTGATAATCAAGGTAGTGATATCTTTGGTAATTTATTTGCCGATGATACTAATATACCATCAGCCTCTACTGCAACAAAAATACGGGGAAAAAGTCCTATTACTTTTGGATTTGACCTAGATTCTAAGTATAGCTTTTCTAACAATTCACCCTATGATTTGCTTGATATAGATAACGTTTTAGGCATAACCGCTTCCGTAAAGTTTCCGATTATACCAGCAGAGGAAACCGCAGGATTTTTTACCTTAGATGCCACGGGTAGTGTCGGTATTAATTTTAACCTTTTGGGGACACCTATTCCTGGACAAACCTATTCGCCTCAAACTTTGTTGGCAGGACTAGGTGATTTGGGAAAAGCGATAGGTTCAGGTGCTGGTGCCGACGCCTATATACTACTGATGAATCTAGCGAAAGAGGGAACAACTGAGGGTAGCGGTGCTGGAATTCTGGCCGCCGATATAGCGATTGCTGTAGGGGCAAGCTTCGCCGCTTTTATCAATGGCACGACCCAAGGATTAGATAACCAAGGCTCGATTAGTTTTCCTGTGTTGACTACAGGAGTAGTCGGTAAGGCTCAAATTCCCCATGTACCAATTCTGAGTGCAGATATAAACGGTGGTGTCGAAACTGCTTTTAACTTCGGTATTGGAAATACAGATAATACTATCTCCCTAACTTTTCCCGTTGGTTTAGAGGTGAAGATAGGTCCTTTAGGATTAGGTTTTAATTTCAATCCGGGTTGGTCTTGGAATGTTTTTGACGGCAATAAAAACTCTAGTAGTGACAGTGACTCCTCCTCAGTAGCAAGTTCGGCTTCTTTGGCGTTAATGGCTTCTACCACTAGCGCCAGTTTAGCTGGTTCTTTGATTACAGTGGACTTCGGCACAAATTTAGCTGCACTTCCCTCCGCGAGTGACTTTACTGTCAGCGTGACGGATATTAATGGCAATATTACTAATGTTCCTGTTTTTGGTGTGGTAGCAGGTGCGAGTTCTAATCTCGTTATTTTACAGTTAGAAAATGCCATTCCTACCTCAGAAAATCTCGATTACACCAGTTCTGACAATCCTACACCCACTAGCAATAATGTCTCTCTCAATTTTGTAAATAATGAGGGGATCACGGATACGGATGGCAATACGATCGAAAATATCTCTGATTTAGGCGTTACTAATAATACTCCTAACTCCCTTGCTTATCAATACAATCCCACCAGTGGTAACAGTCAAAACTATATTAATCCCACCCTCCTTCTCGCTTTTAACACTCCGTTAGATACGACGGTTAGTCCTGATCTTGCTCGATTTACCGTCAAATCAGGAAGTACGGTCTTATCCATTACCGATGCGAAGGTAACTAATAATGGTGTGTTATTAACATTTGCCTCATCGGTGACGAATCAGTCTCTACAAAATGTCACCATTAGTTATAACAATAGTAGTTCTTTAGGTAGTAACCCCTTAGAAGATAGTAACGGAGATTCGATCGAATCTTTTACCATTCAAAATGGCGTATCTGCCCAAGTCTCTCAGTCATCTGTCTTCATTTCAAACAACAATTCTAATCTGACATTCTCCGACACTGTTGCAGATTATACCGTCACCGTTACCAACTCTGATGGTACAACGGTGAATGATGTCCAGGTAC
The DNA here is from genome assembly GCF_027531715.1 of Microcystis sp. LE19-8.1F. Lineage (NCBI taxonomy): Bacteria > Bacillati > Cyanobacteriota > Cyanophyceae > Chroococcales > Microcystaceae > Microcystis > Microcystis sp. LE19-8.1F. The sequence goes on from NZ_JAPZSO010000058.1 coordinate 16,693, forward strand.
AGAGTGTTTCTGTTTCCCTCACAGGGAATAATGTCTTTTTGAGTCTCAATCAGAGTGTATCTCCCGATCAAATTGTTAGCATAACTTACAACAGTCAAAATATTAGCTCCTTAGTAACAGGGATTACCCCGCCTGCTGTTACAACTTCCTCCCTCATAGCAAATATTGAAGCGGATTTAGGACAAGATAATGCGCCCTTCATTATTTCTGGTGGTTCATCTCCTTTATTGGCATGGGTTGCGGAGGTTCCGCCTCTAGAACCGATCTCCGGTTTTGTTAACGGGGAACTTGTCACCCTGAATTTTATCGACGATCTAGGCAATGGCACTGATGTTCCTACTGCTAATCAATTTATCGTCACCGATAGTGATGGTAATACCTATACCGTAACCAATGTCAAAGTTAATGATAATAGTCTGACTTTAACTCTTGGTACCGCGGTGAGTGGAGACACACAGTTAAATCTTAGTTACAATCTTTCAAATCCCACCAGCAATAATACTAATCTATACATTGATAACTCCTTTACTAATACGACCCTTTGGGTTAATGAATTTAGTAATTTTGCCCTGACTAACACCACTAATAGTAGCAATCCCCCCGTTATATTGGGGGCGGGTGCGATCATTGAAAATAATACCAGTAATCAAATTACCCTCGTTTTCGATCAAAGTTTAACCGATAATGGTGTTACCAATAGCGACTTTACTGTAGAAAGTAATGGACAGGTATTTACGATACTTGGGAACGTAAATACTACTGGCAATACGGTTATTTTAACGGTTCAACCCCCAGAGGGTGTAAATCTCATCGGTAATGGAGACATCGTTACAGTAAGTTATACGGGTAATTCTTTATCTGGTACTAACGGTAGTGTGGCTAATTTTAGCAATCAACCCGTTATTACATCCCCTAGCACTCCAACTACTGTTATTAAATACGCTCTACTCAATTCTGCTGATACTAACCTAGTTAGCAGTATTAGCAGCATTCCGGGGACAGGAGGCTTTAACTTTAATCCCGTAGGGGCTTATGACTCCACTAATAGTATTACCGTGTTAGTCTGGTCTAATGCTGATGCTAGTGATATAAATGCGAACCTTGTACCTGGCGAATTTTATACCGACAATGAAACTACCTTAATTAATGAAAGTTTCAATCAATCTGACGTTTATTACTCTATCTATAGTGGAGGTAGTTGGACGGTAGCCGCTGCCATAGCACAACAAGAAGGCTCGGAAGGCAAAATCGTCATCGGCTCTGGACCGAATAACGAATTGATGGCCGCATGGATTAACTATAATAATAAGGGCGAATCAAACATTTACTGGTCAAGCCTTACTTATAATAGTGGGGAGGCAAGTTGGAGTAGTCCTGAAATTCTCTACACTGACGCAAATCCTGATCCCTCAACAGAGTTAAGTATTGTCACCATTAACGGTAAGCCAACAGTTTTATGGACAGAAACTCAGGCTACATCCTATAGTCAATTAACCCAAGAAGAATCTCCTCTACTTTACTATCGTCTAGCGGAAACCAGTGGTACAACCCTTGTCAATGAAGGTATTTACGGGGCTGGCGGTAATGGTACTTATAGTGGTTCAGTAAAATTTAATGAGGTAGGTGCGTTAGAAAATACTAGCACTAATCAGGGTGATCCCAATCCTGCCGTATTGTTTAATGCAGGCGATAGTGCCACTTCCGTCGCCATTCCCTTCTCTGGTATTTCTTTTAGCTTAGAATTTTGGTTTAAAGCACCCTCTTTATCCTCAAGTTCGATAGAATTACTATCAGTTAGTGACCTGGTGAGTATAAGTCTCACCAATACAGAGTTATCTTTCAATCTCAACGGAAATATCTTAAACTCCGGTGGTTTTACTCCTAGCGCTAACCAATGGTATTATGTGGTTGCCAGTTATGACGGAGAAACCGATACTGCTACCCTTTATATTAATGGTCAACCCTCGGTCTCTCAAGAGAATTTAGCCTTAACTCTCCCGAACAGTGCCACTGTCAGCCTTGCTAGTGCTTCTAATACCAGTGCCGTCTATTTAGATGAGGTGGCTTTTTATAGTCAAGCCTTAACCTATAGCGAAACTGGTGATATATCGGATTTTGGCAATTTAACCCCTTCTCAAATTTCTCAAATCCTATTTAATACCAGTCAAATAGGCAATAAATATAATTCTCAATATATCGCTCCTTTACCTGCCGGACCAAATACCAACTATGTAACTTATAATGGTAGTTCCTGGAGTGTGCCTAGTGTTATTGATCCTACCTACGAGCCCATCGCCACTCAACTATCCAATGCTAATAAACCTGAATGGGATGTGACTTCTTACACTACCGCTAACAGCAGTGGCTATGTAAATCCTAACGGTAATCCTGATATTTATTTACCCCTCAATTTATCGAATCAGACTACAGGTAAAAAAATAACTTCTATTGTTGTCACTGCTACTAATAGTAATGGCGATACTATCACATGGAGTGTCGGCAATACCACTACCACTACCACTGAATATCAATTAGCCGTAGTACAAGGGAATAAACTGCTTAATCCTGTTAATCCTGATGGTAGTTTTGAATATACAATCTTGTCCTCTAATGTGGACTTAGATTTATTTATCGATGGAGGAGGTAATAATTACTCTAACTTTAACTATTCTATCAATGGTAATACTCCCCAATCTATCACTCCTGGAGATGTCACCAGCCAACCCACAACCATCAACTCTAACCAAGTATTAGGAACAGCCACAGTCACCGAAGCCAATGATTCTTCCCTTGCTTTAATCGATAGTGGTTTTATTATCAACACCAATAATCCTAGTATCGGTTATTCAATTCTGTATGCTGACTTTAACAACGATGGTAAATCAGATGTAGCAGTGGGAAATCGGGGCTATACTAACACCTCAGGCGTCCCACAATCAGGAGGGACAATCCAAATTCTCTTTGGTGGTCAAGCAGTATTATTAAACAGTGAAACCAATCCCTTAACTACTACCGATTTAACTGGCAATCCTAACGGTGTCTTGATTACAGGTTTAAGTGATACTGGACAAGCAAACGGCGATTTTCCTTTCAGTATGGCCACAGGAGATGTCAATGGTGATGGTTATCAGGATTTAGTCATTGGTGATCCCAATGCGAATGCAGTATATGTGGTTTATGGCTCTAATAATTTAGAAGGAACCAGCATTGATGTCACGAATTTAACTAGCAGTCAAGGTTATGTAATTAATGCCCCCAGTTCAACCAATATCGCCTTTGGTTATTCCGTGGCGGTGGGTAACTTTAACAGTAACGCTCAATCTAATGGCACTTACGCCAGTGGTACTAAATTTGATATTGCCATCGGTGCGCCGGGGGCAAATAATGGCAATGGGGCGGTGTATGTTGCCTTCGATGGTAGTTCAACCTATTCAACTATTTACAATTCCACTAACCAGGGAGAGTTAGCAGGTTATAGCCTTGCGGTTTCCTCTCGTACACCTACTTCCACTACCTTTACTAATAATCAATTTTCCGATGATTTGATTATCGGTGCGATCAACTTTCAAGGAACGGTTACTAATCAATGGACTGGTTTGGACGGACTTCCTAGTAATACCAATCAAAATAATAGTTATCCCTCCACCACCCAAGCCGAATTGGGGGCAGTCTATGTCTATCAAAGTAATGGCACAACAACATTAACGCAATATGTGAGTTATACCGGTCCCAATCTTCCCTCCAGTAATGGTACACCTAATAACATCAATGCGGGAAGTGCCTTAAATAGTAGTGACTTAGATGGTGATAGTAGCAATGATTTAGCCATTTCTGCCCCGGGAGCAAGTAATAATAACGGTGTCGTTTATGTTCTTAAAGGAGGAGTAAGTGCCAACAGTAATTATCAAAATCTTGGCAATGTATCTAATCTAGGTATTGTCGGAGGGCTTATTTCCAGTCAAACAGGGGCAGTTATTACTTCTCCTGGCGATGTTAATGACGATGGTTATGCAGACTTTTTGATTACCGCACCTCAGGGTGCAAACGGCACTGGTCAAGGTTATGTGCTTTTCGGACCGCTTGATCTCGGTGACATTGGTACTATTTTTGACCTCAACATTACCGCTACTGATAGTAAAACCACCTTCTTACTCAATGGAGATCAACCTTATCAATTAGTGGGAGCCGCCGCTAGTGGTATTGGGGATGTGAACGGTGATAAGGTGGATGATTTAATGATTAGTGCGCCTAATGCGGGACAACTCTACACTATTTATGGTCATCCCTGGTTAGCGGACGATGGCAGTATTAAATTAGCCGATATTTCCGGTGATAACGGTTTTGTTATTGATGGCGACTTATACTCCGTAGCGGTAGGAACCCAAATTTATAACCTCGGAGACGAATCGAGCGCCGCTCCTGCCTTTATCAACAATAACGGCACTTTTTACCTCGCCTATGTGGAAAAGGGGGGTAATCAAATTTATCTGACCACTAGCAGTGATGCCGGGCAAACCTGGACAAGCGCAGTAGAACTCCCCAGTGGTATAACTACCAGTCAGTCCCCATCCTTAGCTTTTTATAAGGGGACGCTTTATCTGGCTTATGTGGGGACGAACAAACAAATTAATATCACTTCCAGTACTGATAACGGGCAGAGTTGGAGTAGCCAATACAGCATTGATCAATTTTCCAGTGCTGGAGTTTCCCTAGTGGTGTATCAAGGCCAGTTGATGGCGTTTTTTGTCGGCACCGAGTCTAATAGCGATATTCTTTACGTTTACTCTGATAATCCTCAATCAGGAGCTTCCTGGTCAACGGATTACACAGTCCCCAATCCGGGTGGTGGTAATCAAACTGCCAGCCAAGCCGTCAGCGCCACCGTCATGGGCGAAACGCTTTACCTGGCCTATCGGGGTGGAACGGTAGGTAGCGGTAATAACTATTACGTCACTAACACCAGCGGTTCAAATTTAACGAACCTAACTTGGAGCGTATCGGAACTGAGCGGCGCAACTAGCGCCAGTACAGCGCCTGGCATTACCAATGACGGCAGTCAACTTTACTTTACATATAGCAATAGCAGTAGCGATCTTTACTATCTGACTTCTAGCAATGGAACCAGTTGGTCTGGGTTAAACGAGATTGATTTCCAAACCAGTAATTATCTCCCCGCTCCAGCTATTTTAGGGGGTCGATTGTATCTAGGCTATACTGGCACCGACTCCGAGGCTGACGTATATGTCACCGCCCTTAGCGGTAGCCAAATTCTGCTAGGAGCAGGTAATGATGTCGTTATGTTGGGGGACATCAATGGGGATGGTTTTGCCGATGTGCTGGCCGGAGGCACCATTAACGGCAATGGCGCTGTTGTCACTTTTGGCTCTAGTACCCAAAATTTACTGGACGCAGCGGCGGGAACCGATGAGTTAATTATTAATATTTCCAATAGCGGCTTGATTCAAAGCGTTGCGTCCGCAGGCGACTTTAACGGCGACGGATTAGCGGATTTTGGGGTGGTAGATCAGAATAATAATTTCTATCTGATTTTAGGTAACACCAACCTAGGCCCCCAACAAACCTTAAGCCTGAGCACCAGTAGTAATACTAGCCTGACGGAGATAGGGGATTTTGTTGCTGTAGGGGACTACAACGGCGATGGCTATGATGATTTGTTATTGTCATCCTCTAATGGTGGGCAGACACTTTACAAAGGTAACAGTAGCGGCGCTCTGAATAGTTCTGTCACCTTTAGCGCTAATAGTAATACCGTCTTTAATGGCATCGGCGATGTGAATGGCGATGGTTTTGGCGATATTGGTGGTGGCGATCCCAATGGGAATGTGATCAGTCCTAATGCCACTGGGAATGGACAGGCTACAGTTTATTTAGGTAATGGTTCTGCTGGTTCCGCTAGTAGTAATAGCACCAATATCACGCCTCCTTCTGCTGCAATTTCAGGAACATTAAATAATAGTGACTGGAGCTTTAATGGTCTTGACGACACTCCTGTATTTTCCCCTTCCTTTGCGGTGTTTAACGGCTATTTATATATGGTCTATAACACTACCGAGGTAAACCCTATCACTGGTATTTTTACTTACAACTTCTATATTCAAAGAAGTGCAGATGGTTATAACTGGGAAGGGCTGACCAGCTTAGGGAGTAGTTTTGAAAGTGTGAGCCAAGCTTCTCTAGCGGTTTTTAATAACACACTTTACCTTGCTTTCACCGCCACAAATAACCTGGTCATTGTTACCCCGGCAACGACTGACAGTAGTAGCGATTTAGGCTTAACCTTTGACAGCACTAATTCCATCAACGCTGGCGGCAATAAGGCTCCTACTGGCATTGGCCCGACCCTAGCTGTTTATGACGAGGATCTTTACCTCTTTTTTGCCGCCAATAATAGTACCCAAACGATTCTCTATACCACTTCTAGCGATGGAAGCACTTGGTCGAGCAATGGCACGGTCACCAATAGCTCTGGCAATGCTCAAGAAACTGACAATCGCCTGGGAGTAGCAGTGGATGGGGATAATTTATTGGTGAGCTTTGTCGGTAACGGCAATAAAAATGTAAATGTCGCCACCTACAACGGAACCTCCTGGAGCAGTAACCAGGTTTCAGGTCAGACGTCGTCATCGGGGCCCAGTCTTTTGTCGGTGGGAGATACGCTTTACCTTTTCTTTAGTTCCGGCAACAGCAATGATCAAATTCTATATTTGACCTCTACCGATGGGGGTAGCACCTGGAGCAGTACCCTCAATAACATTCCAAGCCAAACTACCATTGATCGTCCTTCCCCCGTCTTTTTCCAAGAGAGTATCTTGGTCGGTTATGCAACAACGGGTACAACGCGTATTGGTATCGCTACTTCCAATCCCATCTACGAACCGAATCAGACTCAACAATTCGGTGAGCAACTGCAAAATATCGGTGATTTTAACGGCGATGGTATTGCGGATTTTGCCGTCCTAGCTCCTGGCTTTTTCTCGAATCTCGGCAGTTGGAATAATAACCTGCTGGAAAATAACCAAGGAGCAGTGTTAATTTTCTACGGCTCCACCAGCGGCTTGAGTAGCAGTTCCACCCCTGATGTGGTGCTGGCGACCCCGGCTCCGACCGCGTCCACCAATGTGGCTAATAATCAAGCGTTGCTATTAACCCAAGTGGCACCAACGGGAGATATTAACGGCGACGGCTACGATGACCTAATTATTGCCTCCCCCAATACGGCTCTGGATAGCAGTAACACGACCGATGGTACAGCCTTTGTCGTCTTTGGTGGCGGGGAATCTCTCTGGGGTAGCACCTATTCGGCCAAGTCACCCTTTGATTTAAACAGCTTAAGTAACAATCAATCTAATTCTTCTACGGGTAACTCGAATACCAGCGGCTTTGTAATTACCGGTTTACCCGCATCTCAAGCCGGAATTTCCCTCAGCGGTGGTGGGGACGTAAATGGCGATGGCTTTAGCGACTTTATCATCGGCGCTCCGGGAGATGCCGATAACCTGACCTACGTGATCTTTGGTAGTGACTTTAATGAAACTGTAACTCAAACCGGGACGATCGGCGATGATAGCATGATTGGCACGGCAACGGGTGAAAGTTTCCTAGCCGGGGAAGGAGATGATCAAATTTATACTAACGGCGGTATTGACGTAGTTTACGGCGGACCCGGAGATGATTTTGTTACTGTCAATGATACCTATTTCCGTCGTTTAGATGGTGGTACTGGTACAGATGTGTTAAGATTCGAGGGTTATAACGGACAAGATTGGGATTTAACTACCCTTTCCCCCGGTAGTCGTTTACGCAATTTTGAGATTTTAGTCACCGAAGGTTATGGTGCAAATACCCTTACCCTTAATTCTCTAACCGTCACGCAACTTTCTGATAACAACACTGTCACGGTGGTAATGGATGCCAATGATACCCTTAGTCTCAGTAGTGATTTTAGTCTGAACAACGGTACAGTCTATCAATATAATCAGAAGTTCGATCAATATACCTCCAATACCTCCGCCGCCACGGTTTTACTTAATCGCATTGTGCAAACAGGTACAACTAATGTTATCACCGTCACGAAAAATGCACCCACAAAAAACATCCCCACACCTAACTCGACTTTAGAAGTAGCCTCTGTTAGTGCAGAAACCATGACATCCTATAGTGTCGGTGAATCAGGTGATAGCACGGCTGGAAGTTTTGCTAGTGCGGTATTTAGTCCTACTGCTAGTAATCCTAATGCCCCTACTCGCATATTTGTGTCTAATCCTAAAGCCAATGAAGCCGATGGAAAGGTAGAATTTACCATCCAACGCACAGGGGATTTAGACAAATACGTCTGGGTAGATTACTTGACCCAGGATGGGGGTGCCAAGGCGGGCAATCGCTATACGCCTGTTGCGGGGCAGGCAGTATTTGCCCCCGGGGAAACCACCCTCACCGTTACCGTACCCATTCCCGATAACGGTAAATACGTCGGCAAGCGTAAATTTGGGTTAGCGGTTACCCTAGAAGGGGAAAGCAGCGATCCAAACCTAGTACCCGATGCCTGGCAAGCGGCGGTCGCAACCCCCAATGAACAGATCCGACGCTGGAAAAGTATTAACGGAACAGAGGGGAATTCCGTCGTGTTTGACATCACCAGCACCAATAGTACGGATCGGATAGCCACCTTCGATCTGGATTTAGATGGTCTGGTCGTGCCTGTGATTTGGAATCCTGCCACGGATAGCTACGTGAACATTCCCTTTGCCAACGTTAACGGAATCAGCAAATTGCAAGATGTTGACGGGAATGGCTTGAACGATCTATATGGTATGCAGTTCCAGGATGGTGGACCCTTCGATGGCGATGAAGTGGTTAATGGCTTAGTGGCGCTGGACTTTCAACTAGCCCAACTGAAACCCGTTGAGGTACCCACCACTGGGGGACGCATTGCGGGAACGGAGGGGAATAATTATTTCAACGCCCAAGCCAGTAGCGGCACCAATCGCCTAGAGGGACTAGGGGGGATTGATGTACTTGTTGGCTCACCCCAACGGGATGTGCTGTTAGGCGGTGCGGATAATGACCAACTTTTCGGTTATGGGGAGGTTGATCAATTATTTGGGCAAGCGGGTAACGACATCCTGGATGGTGGTAAGGGGCTCGACTTGCTCTATGGTGGCACCGGGGCAGATAACTTTGTCCTGCGGGCAGGAGATGGATCCGACCAAGTAATGGACTTCAACGCCACGGAAGGAGATCTCTTCGTGCTGGAAAACCTCAGCTTTGGTGCTCTCAGTTTTAACAACAATCAAATTCTGTCGGGTACCGATGTTTTGGCGAGCGTCACTAATGCCGCAGGTCAACCCGTGACGGATTTTGCCAACCATCCCCAGTGGTTTGTCACGATTGTCACGATTTAAACAACGGGGGGATTTCTTGTTGGAATTAAACGGCATTTTTGCTCTGAGAATCTTATTTAGGGCTGGCTGAAAATTACTGGAAGCCTTACTAGAAAACGGTTTTGGCACTTTTTTAGCCCAAAAAGTGCCAGAGACAAACGTTGAGAAATCGAGCCGAGGGACTCAAAACCCTTGCACTTTCCGGAGGCGAACGCAAAGGGTTCCGCTTCCAGGCACACAAGGTCATTCTGTTATTCTGACTTCCTCTCCTGACGACCGACTCCTAACCCCACCAACAAACTTTTTGCCGCAAACCCTATTTACTTTTTTGTTGTCCTCTTATTTCTTGTATTTCCCATGACTCAATTTCTCAATTATCCTCGTCATTTTGCCATTGTTAGCCTTATGGGAGCATCCCTTCTCGGTGCTACTTTAACCACGAATCCCGCCCAAGCGTTGACCTGGAGCGTGGATACAGGAACAAAAACTGATACTAATCTATTGATTTCAGGTACATTCACCATTGATGATGAATTAGCCAATTCCCCCAAGATAACTTTCAGCAATGTTACCGTTGATGGTTTTACTTTTGGCGCCAGTAATGTGTTGTCAATATCCAATACAGCAGGGATTGGTGTGACGGCGATTGACTGGAGGGACGCAGGCAGCAACGTATTGTCTTTTGTCTTTAGTAATCCCCTAACCCCCAGCGGTGGAATGATTCTGCTCAATGAAACCGTTAGTGTTTATACACCATTTGCTTCTCCTTTGCCGCAAGCGGTATCTGGAGCGGTCAGCCCGGCCGGAGCGGTTCCCAAGGTGCCTGAACCCTCAACCTTGCTGGGAACGGGAATAGCCGTTGCTCTTGGGGCTATTTTTAGGCTTCGGCGGGGCTAAATGCTGTATGCCGGAACCGAGATAAGTATTGTAATTAGTAGTCTTATGTATAGTACAATCTAGAAGGTTACTGAAACCTATTAGACCTCAAAAGCCTAAGACTATTAAACTTGCCGCGAAAATCGGGTAACATACGCATCCTTGCCGTTGGGCTGATCTCCTGGCGAAGCCTAGTCGGTCATTAAATGGATAGCAACTCTGTCCAGTACAAGCAGAAAGGTTTAATGATAATTTTTTGCCTAGAGCTGCGCTCTCTACCCGACCATCCCCAACCCGCGACCATTTCCCATTTCCCACCCATTCCCGAAAGTCACGAGAAGATCATTCAACGCATCCATATCGCCATCCATTAAAAACGCGTCGTGACCGTGCGGCGAGTGCAACCAGAATAATGCCGAATTGGGGATATATTTCGCCAACTCCTCTTGTTCTACGGGAGGATAGAGAAGCTCCGAATCGATCGCCACGATCGCCGTCGGTTGATCAATTGACTGTAAAACCGATGGGTAACTTTTTCCCGTCCGCGTGACATCATCGAAAATTTTGGGTCTGAAACCCCGTCGTTCTACGACGGCTTTACTGTTAAATATGAGCATCGTTTACAAAATATATACTAGAATGTGAGGTATGGAAAAAGCCTATTCGTTTCGATTTTACCCCACACCCGAACAAGAGTCGCTATTGCGGCGCACATTGGGCTGTGTAAGATTAGTTTACAACAAAGCTCTCCACGAACGAACACAAGCTTGGTACGAAAA
>NZ_JAPZSO010000240.1:0-21347 GCF_027531715.1 Microcystis sp. LE19-8.1F
GTTGGGTTCGGGATTGGGGGAAAAAAATAAATCTATCTGTCGGGTTTCGTCGCTGACTTCTTTGCTGATTTCGACGATTCCCAGGGGAGAAAGTAATTGTTCAAGGTAGTTTTTGGCAAATTGGTCATGGGGTTTCATGGACTGAGCAGTTAATCGATAATTTTCAATTGTATAGTTATTAAAAAAGTGGGTTATTTAAACCCACTTCTCAAGTGATGATTGGTAGTTTTTGGAATCTGAATTTTCAAATTGTGCCAGAAACTATGAGCCGCCATGGCAATTATTCTCCTTGTCAATAGTGAGCAATTGTAAGATTAGACTACCTTTTCGAGAAAATCATAAATTTTGTCTAATTGTTCCAAAGTCACTAAACCGTACTGCCAGAGAATCATCGGTAAATGAATTTTATCAGATTGGATCGAGCGCTCGGCCATAGCGATCGATTCTTGGGGAAGGGACAATTCCTCTTGTAGAAATTGTCGGAATTGGGAATAGGCAATCGTGGACATAGGGGGATTTTTTCCTCAATAGTACATCTCGTGATTTTAACAAAACACCGCCTGATCGGTTTCAAGGACAGTTAGTCTTGCGACCGTTTTTTCTGTATCTAAGCTATCTCGATGATTTCGATAGATTTGCTTAAATTGTAATCAGCTTTTCTAAAAATCCCTGGCTCTCTTAAGATAGTACCGTTAGCTCGATCAGAATTTTGTCTCTGTTTAATCTATACCAAGGGTGAAGATTATTCAATCTATGACTTGATAGACTATAAAAATCTTAATCGATATGTTAGATTTTAAACAGTATAAATGCGTAATAGCTTATAAAAGCCATACTTATTATACTTCCAGACAAGGGACACTTTTTATAAGAAAGTTAACCCCATTTTCAAAAATTAAGGTCTTGAGATAGACTCAATCTTAATTTTATCTCCTTCTTTCACTCCTAATTCTTTGGCTCGACCCCCGGCTAGTTCGATCACTTGATTAACCATGGTGTTTGGCCCATAGACAGGACAAGGATCCACAGCACAAGGGGGGACATTTAGCAAAACTGCTTTTACTATACCATCTTTTAGAAAAATCATGTCTAGAGGAATCGAGACATTTTTCATCCAAAACCGGGCGATCAGAGGTTGTGCAAAGGGAAATAGCATACCGCGATTTTTCTGCAAAGACGAGCGATACATTAACCCCTTGGCCTGTTGTTCTGGGGTTTGAGCCACTTCTAACTCAATCATCTCACCATTAATATCTGCTTTGGCCGTGATCGGTAATATTTGCCCTTGATTCTCAGTCGTAATCTGAGCCATCGAACTATTATTACCATTGAGATGAGTCGATTGACAACTCAGCAGCAACAAACCTAAAAATAATATTAACTTGAGCTTGAGCATAAATGATTTTTTACCGATCATCACCAATAGTTATCAATACTTAATTTTCCCAGGATAAGTGGAGAATTAAGCAGATAAGACATTATCATAAAGTGGCGACAGCAAATATAAAAATAGTATGAAAAATATCTAGGGGTGAGTGTACTTCCTTGCTTGAGCAGAGGGATAGAATCACTAGAACATAAATACTAAGAAAGTTCTCAAAGTTATTGGCTGATTTTCCCCGTCAATTTTGCCCCAGTCTGGCAGCAGTCGATCGCCTTCGTAGGTTAAAATACCATTTATCGATTATTGTAGGCTCAGGAGCAATCACCATGACCGCAGAAAGTATGTTATTTAATGGTCCGATCGTGGCGATCGTTCTCGTCCTCGTCGGATTAGCTTGGGGTTTTCTCCTCCTCAAAATCCAAGGTGGGGAAGCGGAATAGCTTGTTTTTCAGTTCATGGTTATTTATTAGTAATCATGAACTACTTTTTCCAGTCAAAAGTAATTAAGAGAAAATCAATAACTAAAATTTTATACCCACACCTATGACCAATCCCACGATCGAGTTTTTTGTCGGTTTATCAGAAGAATTAAGCGGTGTTAGTCTCCGCCAAAATAAAAATACCGGGATTCGCAATGTCCTGATGACTTTTAAAACCCTGAAAGCGATCGAACGTTTCCAAAGTTTCACCACCCGCACCTACGGCGATCTCCGTCTCACCGATGAGGAAGGAGTGATTACAGTTATTCCCAACTCAACCAAGTTTATTTTTGGAGGAGATGAAGGAGATGAAATTCAACGGGTAGAATGTGGTTTTGAAATCACCGATGAACACTGGGAGCGTTTTATGCGCTTTATGAATCGTTACGCGGCAGCCAACGGGATGGGGTATCAGGATAAGTGAGAAGTGGGAAGTGGGGTGTAGGGTGTGGGGTGTAGGGTGTGGGGAGAACAAATAAAAATAATCTCCTGACTCCTGACTCCTGACTCCGTTCGGACCTCGGCGTGAGACTTCGGACGTTCGGCGAGCTCAGTCGAGCCGCGTGAGCTTTTGTCGAACGCTCGGTCGAACGCTGAGCTCACGGCCGAAGCCTGACTCCTGAATTCTGATAGTTAAAAACCAGCTAAAATAAGGATAAATTTAGTCAAGAAACCATGAAAATAGCGATTACTGGGGCGACGGGATTTGTGGGTAGTCGATTGGTGGTCAAACTCTATGATCGCGGCGATGACATCCTAATTTTGACTCGCAATCCCGATAAAGCCCAGAGAATTTACCCAAAGTCAATCTATCCTAAGATAGAGATTATTCCCTATATCGCCACAGAATCGGGGGATTGGCAAAAAGAGATTTCCGGATGTGACGCGGTGATTAATCTAGCGGGAGAACCGATTTCGGAACGCTGGACCGGTGAAGCAAAACGAGCAATCGTCGCTAGTCGGGAAATCGGCACCGAGAAAATTGTCGAGGCGATCGCACTGGCCGACCAGAAACCGAAAGTTTTAATTAACTCCTCGGCGATCGGTTACTATGGAACCAGTGAAACCGCTAGTTTTGACGAAAATAGCCCTCCCGGTGGCGATTTTCTGGCAGATGTCTGTAAAAAGTGGGAAACAGCCGCCCAAAAAGTTAAAGATTACGGCACTCGTTTAGTCATTCTTCGCACGGGTATTGTTTTAGGCAATGGGGGTGCTTTAGGGAAAATGATCCCACCCTTCAAACTGTTTGCCGGCGGACCGATTGGCAGCGGACGTCAGTGGTTTTCTTGGATTCATCGGGATGATTTAATTAATTTAATTATCTATTGTCTCGATCGCCAGGGAATTAGCGGTACTTTCAACGCTACTGCACCCAATCCCGTCCGGATGAAAGAATTCTGTCAGATTTTAGGGGAAGTAATGAATCGTCCTTCTTGGTTGCCAGTGCCAGATTTTGCCCTCGAAATTCTCTTGGGAGAAGGAGCAAAAATCGTCTTAGAAGGTCAAGAAGTGCTGCCAAAAGCCACTCAAGCGATCGGTTTTGACTATCGTTATCCTAATCTAGAAGCGGCCTTACAAGAAATCGTCCCGAAAATGTAGAAAGCTGATATACTAGCCAGACAAGTGTTCTCAATCTATTTTTCAACCCAGACGGGATGGGAGAATAAAGAGGCAGCCACTCTCACCCCGCGCAGTTGATTTAACAGGGGTAAATGGCCCACGGGAGCGCTTAAATCCCAGATAAATTCTTGGGGGTATTTTGTCCAATTATTGCCATTTTTCCAACCAATTTTCGGCCAAAGTTTCGGGAAATCCTGACCGACACCGAGCCATAATTTGCGCTGCACCGACCAACCGAATTTCCCTTCCGAATGAACCAACCAAAGATTATCAATAGTCTGAATGTCAACCTTGGGAAAAGCTTCTACTTCCGTAAAATAGACCCATTTCCTCTGTATTGCCCCTTCTCCTGCTAATTCACAGAGTTTTTGACGGGTGAGACTATCGGCAGTTTGAAAATCCTGTTTAGCCAATAATTCCTGTAAAAGTCGATAATCGATACCTTTAGCACTATCGAGGGGAACAATACCCGTGGGGAAATAATTAGCTAAAAATTCCTGGCTCTGAGCGCTATTATCTTGATAGAGCAATTGATAAGCCTTACCTGTCACCAGATTAACAGGAGTCGGCCGCTGGGCTAATAAAAAATCTCTCAATACAGTTAGTCCCCCTTCTCCGTCCCCGGCTAATCGTGTCAGGATCTGTAATTGATTTTTCGGCGACTCGGTGGCTAATTGACTCGCTAAACCGGTAATATCCTCGCTTTGTTCTTCTACTAACACGCCATTCTGGTCAGTCATATCATCACTTTTAAGACCACTCCTTCAATACTATTACCACTATTTCGGGGTCGCTGCTCGATTTTTTCCTGACAAAAAAGGGATTTTTAGCGGGTGGTTGATCGTACACTGAAAGAGAGAACTATTTTGGCTATCTAGATCACCGACGGTCAAAATTCCCTTGACTGAATCGGTGATGGGCAGAGATTGTAACAAAAATTATCGATTTCTTGACAAAAAACACCGATCATGCTATCAACCGAACCTAAAATCAGCAATTCCGGACAAAAATATTTAGCCTATCAAGATTGTCTATCCCCGAATCAAACCCTGTTCCCCCTGACAGCCAAGGTTAATAACCGCGATTGTCTAGAAATCGGTGGTTGCGATGTGACCACCCTAGTGGAACGTTTCGGTTCACCCTTGTATATTGTCGATGAAGTCACCCTCCGCACTGCCTGTCGTCAATACCTGCAAGGTTTCCAGACTCATTATCCCGGAGAATCTAGGGTAATTTATGCCTCGAAAGCGTGGAATTGCCTGGCCGTATCGGCCGTGGTCGCTAGGGAGGGATTAGGTTTTGATGTGGTGTCGGCCGGAGAAATTCACACAGTGTTAACCGCTTTAGACCAGAGCAATAAAACCGATGTGCCGATATACTTTCATGGTAATAACAAATCGATCGCCGAGTTAGAATATGCGATCGAGCATAACTGCATTATTATCGTTGATAACTGGCTAGAGTTAGAAAATCTGGTTAAATTAGGCGAAAATCGTCCTGATACCCCTATTCCGATCCTATTGCGGTTAACCCCCGGCATCGAGTGCCACACCCACGAATATATTCGCACGGGTCACTTAGACAGTAAATTTGGTTTTGACCCCCATCAAATCGAAGCGGTATTTGACTATGTTTTAGCTCATCCGCAGCTGAATTGTCTGGGTTTACACGCTCACATCGGTTCCCAGATTTTTGAACGTCAACCCCACCAAGACTTAGCCGCTGTGCTGGCAGATTGGTTTAAATTAGGTTTAGAACGGGGTTTACCCCTACAGCAATTAAATGTGGGTGGTGGTTTAGGGATTCGCTACCTGGAAAGTGATGACCCCCCAAGTATCGAGGAATGGGTGCAAGCGGTGTCCTTAGCAGTGGCCAAAGCTTGTCAGGAAAGAGGTATCGCTTATCCCCTGCTCATTGCCGAACCGGGACGCTCTCTGATTGCCACCGCTTGCGTAACGGCCTATACAGTGGGTAATCGCAAAGAAATCCCTGAAATCCGCACCTATATCGCCGTCGATGGCGGAATGTCCGATAATCCCCGACCGATTACCTATCAATCGGTTTATCGGGCCGTTGTCGCCAATAAAATGAGTCAAGAATGTCAGGAAGTGGTGACAATAGCCGGAAAACATTGTGAATCTGGCGATATTCTAATTAAGGACATTACGCTACCGAAAACCAACCCGGGGGATATTTTAGTGGTTTTAGCCACGGGGGCCTATAACTACAGTATGGCTTCTAATTACAACCGCTTACCCCGTCCGGCGGCGGTAATTGTCCAAAACGGAGAAGCTAATCTGATCCTTGAACGGGAAAATCTGGCGGATTTGCTGCGTCAAGACCGCTTACCCACTCGACTCTCCTTGATGTAAACCTCATCGCTATTGTCCCCCATGTCGGGTTTTTTTCTGGACCCTCGCCGGTTATTGTCCTGGATTCTCAGCCATGGTCTGTCAGTCCTAGACTTTGGGTTAGTTCTCCTCGTTACCTATATGCTGCTGCTAATTATCGGCGAGCGGCGTACCTTTTGGATGGTGCGAGGACTAATCTACTTAATGCTGGCCTCGGTGATTAGCGATGCCCTAGGATTGCGCTTGCTGGGGTTAGTCCTAGAAAAATTGATTTTGGGGGCAGCCGTGGCCATCGCTGTGATTTTTCAGTCGGAATTCCGCCGTTTTTTAGAATTATTGGGCAAAGGTCAAGTGTGGGAATTATTTCAAAAAAGTTCCCCCACTCCCAAGACCGATAATGTCATTGATGAGTTAGTGGACGCGGTGAAGGATCTATCTCAAAATCGCACCGGCGCGCTGATGGTATTAGAAACCAGTGGCAATCTCGATACCAAGGTGTTTGTCAATCCGGGAGTGATGCTAAATGGCCAAGTATCTAAGGAATTAATTCAAACTATTTTTCAGACTAAAACTTTACTGCACGATGGGGCCGTATTTATTCGGGGCGATCGAGTGGTGGCCGCTGGTGTTATTCTACCCTTATCGGAGCGCAGTACCTCTAGGCAATTAGGCACCCGTCATCGGGCGGCCATGGGCATCACCGAAAGGCTGGATAATTGTATCTGTATTGTGGTTTCTGAGGAAACTGGCTCGATTTCCCTCGCGTCGGGGGGTAATTTGGATCGGCCTTTAACCAGTAGTAAACTAAAAGAGCTGCTCGAAGCGAAGTTTTCTCCGTCGGGAGAGGGGGAAGTGGTCACACCGAGTTGGGGACGTTTAGGGCGTACAATTGGCTTAAAAGGTCGTCTAATCTTAGAAAAATTCTCCCGTTCGCCCAGCGCAACCCCCAAAGATAGAAAATGACTCTTAAACCGAGCTTGTCACCAGAATTACCTACGGATTTAGATAAAAACCGTTTACCTCAGCACGTCGCAGTGATTATGGATGGGAACGGTCGTTGGGCGAAAAGTCGTGGTTTACCGCGGATTATGGGCCATCAACGGGGAGTAGATGCACTAAAGGACTTGCTGCGCTGTTGTCGTGACTGGGGGATTCCCGCTTTAACCGCTTATGCTTTTTCTACGGAAAATTGGGGTCGTCCCCTCGAGGAAGTAGAGTTTTTAATGACTCTATTCGAGCGGGTTTTGCGGCGGGAATTAGAAGAAATGATGCAGGAAAATGTTAAAATTCGCTTTATTGGTAATTTATCAGCCTTGCCAGAGTCTTTAAGACGGGAAATTGCTAAATCCCAAGCAGAAACTAGCGAAAATTCCGGTATTCAATTTACGGTGGCTACTAATTATGGCGGCCGAGAGGAAATTGTACAAGCTTGTCAGGCGATCGCTCGTCAGGTGCAACAGGGTTTAGTCTCCCCAGAAGCGATCGATGAATCTCTCTTTGAACAGTATCTTTATACTGCCGGGATTCCTAACCCAGACCTGTTAATTCGCAGTAGTGGGGAAATGCGAATTAGTAATTTTTTACTCTGGCAAATGGCCTACGCGGAAATCTACGTTACTGACACCCTCTGGCCCGATTTCGATCGAGTGCAATTTCACCGCGCTTTAAAAGATTATCAGGGTCGTCATCGTCGTTTTGGCAAATTATAGGGGCTGCAGCCCAAATTGATCAAAATAGCCACTGTGAGGCAATTATCAGTGTGTTTTGTGGGTGGTATTAGGAGTTCGTACCCCTCTGTGCCATTACTTTTGAAAAATGGTATGACTACAAAAGTTTGAGCGGGTGCATCTCAGGGAAAGCAAAAATACTGAGTCTGGAAAGCTGACAATAGCTAAAATCCTTATCTGTCTGGATTGACAAATGTGAGATGCACCCCAGCAAAAAGAGTTAAATCGTGCCTTAGGAGAATTGGCAAAGGCAGCAATTAATCAACCATCAAATCGTTTTCGCTTAAGTCGTGAGCAAGTAGTTAAATATTTGGGTGAAATCGATCAACCTTTAGGTAAATTAGCTTTAGATATAGGTTGGTTAAACATCGTTGGGGTTGCAGAAGAAAATCCAGAGGAAGAAGTTTATGCTTTCTTTCATCCCAGTTTTCAAGAATATTTTGCCGCTTTGGTTATTGATGATTATCAATTTTTCTTGAATCATATTCCCGAAAATCCAGAACAAGGAGTCTATAGAGTTTTTGAAAATCAATGGACAGAAGTTATTTTATTATGGTTAGGACAGCAAAGTGATCAGATAATAGCTGAAAAAAATAAATTAATGGAGGAGTTGTTTAATTTTAATGATGGTTGTGGGTTTTGTAATTTTTACTGGCGTGTTTCTTTTGAAATTCTGATAAAGTTTTTAGGTGAATTCAAACAATATTGCAATTATGATAAAATTCTCACCAAGGCCATTCAAATAACTTTAGGTGAAATTGATATAAATACGGGGGAAATATATCGTTATCTTTATTGGATGGATTCATGGACGCTCTTAGACTTATTGGATGAGTTTGAAAAAGATAAATTTATTGCCACTTTAACAAACTATTGCTTGATTATCGAGAAGAACTGCAAACTGAATAAAGCAGAAAATCTGGCTCCTTTAGTTGGTTTTTTATTGAAGTATGACAGGAGCAATCAATTAGGGATATCAATTGGTCTTCATCTATTGATAGATGAAGAACGAGATAATTCTTATCGTTCATTTGTGCTATGGCATTTATGGGAGCCGCAAACAAGAAAAACTATTTCAGAAACTCCAGAGCTAATATCGATATTGTTAAAAAAACTCAATCAAAAACTGTGGGATATTATTCCTAAAGCAAACTCTCAAAAAAAATATTATCTTTTTTTTCTAGAACATAAGGAAACCGTGGACTTTATAGAAAGATTAGCTATTACTGATCCATTAAATTTTGATAACTTTTTTTCCTTTCTTATGACTGAACCAGAATTTTCTAAAAACAAAGAAATAATAATCTATGAGATTTTAAAAAATTGGTATTCGTTGTACAATATCGCTCGCTGGAGTATTTGGTATGAAGAAAATATTTTAAATAAATCAGAACATAGTAAGATATTTGATAGTCAAGACAAAAAATCTTTATTAAATAAGCTAAAAAATTCAGACTGGGAATATCTTTTTGAATTAGACATGGAAGGTGAAGACACGGAGCTTGAAGTACAATATGTGAAAATTTCAGAATTAATCGAAACATATACAAGTAATATTAGCATAGACTATTATTCCGAGGCTTTAGCATCTATAATTCAAGGTAGTTATCCAGATTATTTTAATCTAAATCCAAATCCAATTGAAATTGACTATGAAAGTATGTCTAAAAACGATGTACTATGTCTAATAATCAAGTCACTAAAAAAATATTTGACCGAAGCTTATAGCAGTTATGATAGAACAACTTTTGAAAAATCCCATAGACTTTGTTGGTATTGCGCTCAACAGATGACCTACCCCGAATTTTATAAAGCGTGGCACGGTCAAACTGAAAACAATATTCCCGAAGAACTACAATCGCAACACTTAGACTATATTCTCGAAAAAATTAAAACAAATAACCCCAATGTTCGCACTATTGATATTAAAACAATAAACCAAGAGACTAACCTCGATCGCCTGGCCAAAGGTCTTGGTAATCGTATCTTGACAAAATTAATTTCTCCGATTAATGATATCTATGATTTAGAATGGTGTCTCAAGACTGAAAACCCAAATCTTGCCCTGATTTTTTATGGTGATGATCCGAGGGATTCTTTGCTGCAACTTTGCCGACTTATCGGTGACTTTGCTTCTATTGCCATAATCACAGATAAACCTATCGAACAGCCAATACAAGGATTTTTACCCAATCAAATTAACCTCGAAAATGCCTTACAAACTTGGCTAGAAAAAATGGTAAAATAAATTATTGATCTGAAAAATTTACCTAAGCATCATTCTCAGGTTAGACTAAAAAGAGAAATTTAATCATAATGGCGGTTGTCCTGACTATGGTAGAAAAAGTTCGTAAAACCGAGGCGGAATGGCAGGCCCAGCTAACTCCCGAACAGTTCCAAGTTACCCGCAAAAAGGGAACAGAACGGGCTTTTACTGGTAAATATCACGATAATAAAGAAAAAGGTATTTACAAATGTGTCTGCTGTGGTACGGAGTTATTTACTTCTGACAGCAAGTATGATTCGGGTACTGGTTGGCCGAGTTTCTGGACCGCTACTAACGAGACTAATATTAAGTACGAACGAGATGTTAGTTTTTTCATGGTGCGGACAGAGATTGTTTGTGCCACCTGTGATGCTCATCTCGGTCACGTTTTTAATGATGGTCCACCCCCAACGGGAAAACGCTATTGTCTCAACTCTGCCGCTTTGCAGTTTGAAAAAAATCCCTAAAGCAAAAAGAGGTCTGGAAAGACCTCTTTTTTTTTAAGTTCCAGTGGCAGCCGATTACAGTAAACCTGTATTAGTCCCAGGTTTGCCAGTAGCTAACTGCACTTTGACAATTTTGCCGCCCATTTTCATGATGCGTTGTTGCTCACGAAACCAATTATCGTAGGGAACGAGTTTGGTAAAATAGGTATTTTGTAATTCCCGTTGTGTCCGAATGCGGCTTTGGCTAGGAACACAAGCGGTGATTTTGAACATCCGCATGGATTGATTTCTCCTAATCGCTGAAAAACTTGTCGCTCAAACTAACGAAGGCTTTTTCCTAAATTGACATCCTCACCGCCGTAAACGGACGGTGATTCCTCACCACGCCACCTTTTTAGGGTGGTCGCTGAATGGGGTTGACGCTTCACCGAAAAACGCTTAATTGCTTAAGTCTGACACTTTCTCCACGTCCATTTAAAGTCTCCGAATGCCCTTCGGCGACTGATTTAATTTTGGTTTATACATACCGACACAGGGTATGTTTTGCCTCTAGCATGGAGTTCCCAGCGGCCGTCAGCTTCCCCTTACTCATCGTTGACCCTGAGCGAAGCCGAAGGGTTGACCCGTTGCAGGAATTTCAACCTAGTATATTTATTCGGTCGTATCTATGATAGGGCGGGTTTTTTAGACCAGTAAGATTTTAACACAAAGCCGCCCTAAAAGGGGCGGGGTTTTCAACCCAAATTTTCGATAACAAAGGTCGGGAGTCAAGGATCAATACTAGCTCGTCAAAACCTATCTTGGCCAGATTCAGCCTTTAAAGACCTAGCACTCATCCTCGGCTTCCCGAACCTATTTTGTCCGAGTTCGTTATTTCTAGCTTAAGCCAGAGCTAATGTAGTCGAAGTAAATCCCCATTTCTTTACCCGCATCAGCACCAACTAAACTAGCGGTGACTTCTTTCATCGCTTGGATAGCTTGAACGGTGGAGGAGATGGGTACACCTAAAGAGTTGTAGGTTTCTTTCAGTCCGTTGAGAACGCGCTCGTCGAGGATAGAAGGATCTCCAGCTAACATAGCGTAGGTAGCATAACGGAGATAGTAGTCGAGGTCACGGATACAAGCGGCGTAACGACGGGTGGTGTACATATTGCCACCGGGACGGGTTACGTCAGAGTATAACAGGGACTTAGCCACAGCTTCTTTAACGATACCGGCAGCGTTGGCGCTAATGACACTAGCGGCGCGCACGCGCAGTTCACCGGTGGCGAAGTAGCCTTTCAGTTTGCCGAGAGCAGAAGCGTCAAGGTATTTGCCTTGAACGTCAGCAGAGTTGATAACAGAAGTAATTGCGTCTTGCATGGTGGTTCTTCCTTGGGTTTTGCTTAATCTTAAGAGGTTTACGAGGGGTGTGTCTAGAACGATTCACAAAGGAATTATTCTAGGACATAGAGCCGATCACGTAATCGAAGTAGGAAGAAGCTTCAGAAGCATCGTCAGAAGACATAAGACCGGTAGCAACTTCTTTCATTTCGCGAACGCTTTGAGCTACGGCACCGATGTCGGTTCCTAAAGATTTGTACATTTCACGCACACCGACTAAACCGATTTCTTCAATCGGGGTGACATCACCAGCAACTACTCCGTAGGTGATTAAACGTAGGTAGTAGTCCATGTCACGCAGACAGGTAGCGGTCATTTCTTCGCCGTAAGCGTTGCCACCGGGGGAAACGATGTCAGGACGTTTTTGGAATAAGCGATCGCCAGCTTGTTTGACGATGGTTTCGCGAGCGCCGGTCAGGGTTTCAGCGATGCGTAAACGAGCGGCACCACTGCCAACGAAGGCTTTAATTCTGTCTAGTTCGCCGGGGCTGAGGTAACGAGCTTCAGCATCAGCATTCACGATCGATTTCGTGACGATACTCATTGATGGATTCCTCCCAACTAAGTGAGATTAATAAACTTAATCTGACATTTTATAGCAGTTGTGGTCACTACGCTCAAGTTATCTCGTTTCCGCCTCAGCGTCTCAAGACTTCCCTAGCTAGAGCGACCTAACGCAACTATTTTGCGGCATCTGGTTCACCTTCTCACTATTTTCGTAATACTTTTTAACATTTGCCCTGAGAAAGGAGCGCCGGAGTGGGGAAGTGGGGAGCGGGGTGTAGGGTGTAGGGTGTAGGGTGTGGGGTGTGGCCCCCCCAACCCCCCCGACATCGGGGGGGGCAGGTGGGGTGTGGGGTGTGGGGTGTGGGGTGTGGGGTGTGGGGAGAATAAATGAAACTGTCTCCTATCTCCCGTCTCCTATCTCCTGACGACCGACGACCGACGACCGACGACTGATTTAGCCTAGCCAATTAATGGCTCCTTTAATCCAGTCTTCTGGCTGAGTATTTTTACTAAATAAAGCATCTTGACTGAGGACTGCGATAGCTCGATCGATTTCCTCTCGGCTGTATCCTAAAGCTAAAAGGGTCATCTGCACATCTTCAAGGATTGCCGCTGCCGGTAGTATTGCCGTGGTTGTCGTCGTCGCTTCTCTTAGTTGTCGCCATGCTGCCAATTTAGTTTTTAACTCTAAAGCGATTCTCTCTGCTGTTTTTAAGCCGACTCCGGGGGTTTTGCTCAAAATTTTGGTATTTCCTGTCACTATCGCCACCACAAGTTCCTCAATCCCCAACGTATCGATTAAAGCTAGGGCTAATTGCGCTCCAACTCCATTGACGGAAAGCAGTTGACGAAACAGATCTCGCTCTGGGGCGGTGCCGAAACCGTACAATAAAGGCTGCTCCTCGCGAAGGAGTAGGTGAGTAAAAATCTGACAACTATCATTGTTATCGTTGCCGATGTCTAGGGCTAATCGCGAGGGAATTTGGATTTCGTAACCGATCTGGTTTACGTCTAAAATCAAGATCAGTCGGTTATTAGGGGTTTTGATCACCTCGATCGCTTGTCCCCGTAAATAATTAATCATTGATTTAATTCTCCTACGAAAATAACCGAACCACAGGGATGACGGTTTTTACTCCCTGAAGGAATGCCGGGGAGATTTTCATTTTTGTTACAATTGTTAACAGAAGTGAATGGCGTAATTGATAACCTAATCTTCTTGGCGTTAGTCCCCAATAATTGGAGAAGATACAAAATGAATGGCAACATTAGAGTCGGGAATCTCTTTGGAATTCCCTTTTATATTAATCCTTCTTGGTTCTTCGTTCTGGGGTTAATTACCTTAACCTATGGAGGAGAATTAAGTCAGTTTCCCCAGTTAACGGGAATCATGCCCTGGCTCTTAGGATTTTTTGCCGCTATTCTCCTATTTGCCTCCGTGGTTGCCCACGAATTAGGTCATAGTTTTGTTGCCATCACCCAAGGTATTGAGGTCAAATCAATTACCCTCTTTTTATTCGGTGGTTTGGCAACTCTCGGCAGAGAATCGAAAACTCCTCTAGAAGCTTTTCTTGTGGCAATTGCCGGCCCTTTAGTTAGTTTACTGCTCTTCGGTATCTTCCTAATTATTGGTCTTAATATTAGTTTAAGCGCGCCCCTGGCGGCGATTCTTTCTCTCCTGGCCTATATCAACCTCGCCCTAGGGCTATTTAACCTGATCCCCGGTTTACCTTTAGATGGTGGTAATATCCTTAAAGCCGTCGTTTGGCAAGTAACGGGTAATCCCAATAAAGGGGTTTTATTCGCTAGTCGTTTCGGTCAATTTTTTGGTTGGTTAGCGATTGTCATCGGTGCGCTATCAATTCTCGGAATCAGTCAATTTGGCAGTGCTTGGACGCTATTAATTGGCATTTTCCTTCTACAAAATGCTGGCTTTTCCGCTCAATCAGCTAAGGTTCAAGATTTCCTAAGTCGCTACACCGCTAAAGATGTTATCTCTCCTAATAGTCCTGTAGTGCCGATTAATTTAACCCTGCGGGAGTTTGCTAATAATTATGTTATCGGTAAACAACAATGGTCTAAATTCCTAGTTACCGATAGCGAAGGTAAACTATTGGGGGTGATTAATGTAGAGGCTCTGAAAACGATTCCCACTTCCCAATGGACAGAGGTAAATATCGGCCGGTTATTAGACACTAGCGAAAGTCTCAAACTGGTTTTGTCTCATACTTCCCTCCTAGATGTGGTTAAAATTTTGGAAGGAGAAAATTTATCTCAAGTGACAGTGGTAGAAGAAAACGGCACGGTTTTGGGGTTAATTGAGAAAGCTTCTATCCTTACTTTTCTTGCCCAAGAAACCCAAAGTCAAGCCGCTTAATCAGTTATCAGTTATCAGTTATCAGTTAGGTAAATGTAATTTTCACCTCAATATTCTCGCAGAATTTTGTCTAGTATCTCCTGACTATACTAACTGTCGCATTGCTTGCCATAATTGCTCGTATTCTTGCTCGGTTGCTGGGGATAAAGGGTTTAAAAAATCGCTTTTTTTGATCGCTTCTGGATTAACAAGTAAAGGATGATTTTTAATATCTGGGGGAATTTGGTCGGGATTTTCAGTGAGAATTAGGGGAGATAATCCGGAGGTAAATAAAGAAATTTTAGTAGCGGATTCTGGTTGCCAACAAAAATCAATCCATTGCTGGACAAGAGAATTAGGAGTAGTTAAAACTGGTTTTACCCACACATCTGACCAGAGGGAAGTGCCAGATTTGGGGACAACAACTTTAATTTTCTTATAGCGATCACTCACTGGTAAAATATCATTAGACCAACCCACAGACAGCCAGACATCACCGAGTATCAGGGGTTGTAGGTAATGTTGAGAACTATAAAATCTTACCTGTTTTTGTAAAGTGAATAGCTGGTCTTTTAGTCGCGTAACTTGTTTTAAATCACTAGAATTATAAGAATAACCCAATTTTTTTAGGGTTAAACCGATGACTTCGCGACGATTATCAATTAGGGCAATTTTACCGGTTAATTCTGGTCGCCATAAATCAGACCAATCCTGTGGCCGCCAGTCAAATTGAGCGAATTTTTCCTCATTATAGGCAATTACTGTCATTCCCCAACGGTAGGGCGCACCCCAGACTTTTCCCTCTGTTTGCAGTTGTCCTTGGCCATTGCGAGTCATGTTTTCTTGCCAACGGGGGGGCAGTTTTGACCAATTAGAGAGTTGAGAAGTATCTAGAGGTTGAATTAAACCGTTAGTAATCGCTTTTCCTAGCCAAGCATCCCCTAGGGTGACTAAATTACCCATCGCTGGGTTTTGTTCCCTAAAAGGGATAGGAATCGAAAATTGTGAGGCTGGTTGATCCTGATTTTTTAACCATTTTTCCAACAACTTTAATAGCTCTTTCAGCTGCCTTTCCGACTGAAAATTGACTTTTTTTTCGGCAATAGTTTTCCGAAAATCTGTTAGTAATCGCGGCGGAATCGAACCGGACAGGAGAAAAATGCTCGGATCGCCGCTTCTGGAAGCGCAGCCACTTAAACCCCCCGCTAAGGCGATTGTACCTAATCCTTGCAAAAAAGAACGTCTGTTTAACATATCGCCCGCCGATTCCCAACTTTAACAGTAATAATTGCCAGTTTCTAGCCTTGAATTATTATAGGACGATTTTTAACAGAATGTAAACTAGGGAGTTTTGCCGCTACCGATTTCAGCTATAGATCGGCTTTGTTGTTAACTTTTATGGTAGAAAACTCTGATTTTGTCCTAGTTGAAGCTAGGATAGAAGCAGTAAGCTAAGGGGCGAGGGTATAAGACCATGTCTAACAATCATGATCGAGATTTCCATTATTCTTGTCGTTGTGGACAAGCCAATTTTAAGTCTGTAAAACATCGATCGGGTATTTTATTAATCGGGGGAGCGGAAGAAGGTAAGTTAGGAGAAGATCAGGCGACAAAATGGTTATTAAATCGAGCTAAAGGCGGTAATTACTTAGTGTTGCGCTTTGGCGATCTTGGCAGTCAAGCCGATTGGATTTGCGACAATTATCCCTCCCTGATCGGCTCGGCGGCGGAACTATCAATTGATAGTCGTGAAGCGGCGAATCATCCTGATGTTATCGAATATATTCGTAATGCCGATATTCTTTTTTTTGCCGGTGGTGATCAAAATCAGTACGAGGATTTGTGGGAAAGCACAAAGGTGGAAACAGCGATCAATTATCTGATCAATGAGAAAAAAGTTCCCGTGGCGGGAACCAGCGCAGGAATGGCTATTCTGGGTGATTTTTACTATGCGCCCACTCACGAAGGGGTACTGAGTTCGGAAATATTAAATAATCCCTTTCACTTCAACACTAAAGACTTCTATCGGAGTGATTTTATTCGGGTTCCTTTTCTCAAAAAAGTGGTGACAGATACCCATTTGGATCGACTCAATCAAGATCATCCCGAAACAAGATATGGTCGCCTTTTTGGTTTTTTAGCCCGTAATGTACACGATAATCACAATCAACTACCTGCCTACGCTATCGGTTTAGAAGAAGGAGCTTTTCTGGCGATCGATGAGGATGGTATCGCCAAAGTCTATGGCAACGGCACCGATAAGGGACAAGATGCCTATTTTCTGCAAACTAACAGGACTCTACCCGAACAGATGGAGCCGGATCGACCTTTAATCTGGAATAATAACGGTCAAGCGGTGAAAGTCTATCGCATCGCGGGAACTCCCTCCGGCAGCGGTAAATTTGACCTCAAGGATTGGTCTAGTGCTGCTGGCGGTCGCTGGGAATATTGGTACACTAAAGGGGGAATAGCCGGGTTTAAGCGGGTTCTGGTAGCCTGAAGGTCATTTTTGTCAAAAAAGTGAGTTCTATGGGTGTTAGGATTAATTTTGAGGCAATAAGGAGAATTTTTTGACCTATGACCCCTGAATTAATCACTTTCGGTCGGTATCTCGCGGGTGAATTTGAAAATCAACGGCAAGCGCAAGCAGAACCGGTGTGGTACGTTCACCTGCGTTTATGGTTGCGTCCGCTGCCTTTATTTCGGGAAGACAGCATCGCGCTTTTTGCCGAACAAGCCAGTATCATCAATTTAGACCAACCCTACCGACCGCGACTGTGGCGATTAACGCGCTCGGAATCGGGAGGGTTAGAGGTTAGGCATTATATGTTTAATGACCTGAAATCCGTGCAAGGTGCGGGCAAAAATCCCGATATTTTGCGAAAAATTAGCTTAGAAGACCTAACTTTCCTGCCTACTTGCACTTTAGCGGTCCAAGTCCATACCCTCGCTGATCATCAATACCAGTTTATCGCCCAACCGCAACCGGAACAGCACTGTCAATTCACCTATGAGGGTACAACCTATCAGGTGTCTTTGGGTTTCGAGGTGACGAGTCATAGCCTAAAAACCTACGATAAAGGTCTAGATCCCGGCAGTGGTAAGGGAATTTGGGGCGCTCTGCTCGGTCCCTATCAATACGAGAAAAAACGGGATTTTTCGGCAGAATTGGAGGTGTGAGGAAGATTGCATCACATTAGGTCAAAATGACGGCAGATAACACCGCAAAGAGCCGCTAAAGCGGTAATTCCTAAAGCTGTACCGATGTCTTGTCCTTGATTGACGGCAAAAGAAGTGACGATTCCTGCACCTAAACCGGCGGTGATTGCTGCTCCGAGAAAATCTTTATCTGAGTTTTTATACATAGAGATAAGGCCAAATTTCGACAAAATCGTGCTTTTTACCTTATCATCCTCTTTTGAGCCACTAATCACCTGGGGGGGGAATTGCAATCAAGCTTTAGATTTAGCCACGTTTCTTAACATTAAGTCGGGTAAGATAGATAGGAGGTAAAATCGATGAAATTAGCTAAAATCTCTTTTTCTGGCTTTTTAACGCTGATTATCTCCCTTTTGCTAATACTGAGTTTTGTTAATGCCAGCAAGGCACAATCGGATACGGCGGTAAGATCGGAGTTAATTAGTCTTCGCAATCGAGTCGAGCGCCTTGAAAGTCAGATTCGAGGAATATCCATCCGCGGGGAAAATGCCGCTCCGATTCCCCAACGGCGATCGGGAACGGGTATAGTAAATGGGGAAGTAGTCGGGGAAACTGACCCACTGTTCCAGCGTTTAGCTACTTTAGTAATTGAATTAAAGGAAGATTTAAAAAAGCTAGAGCAACGGGTGCAAATCTTAGAAAAAGAAACCGTTAGCCAGAAATCGTAGTCAATTGATGCTATAACGATCGAAAGTTAAATTGATCTGAAACTATGCAGTTAATTGATTATGTAATTGTGCTGCTTTATCTGGCAGGAACCCTAATAATCGGGATTATCGCCGAGAAAAAAGCTTCTCAAGGTCTAGAATCCTACTTTTTAGGTAATCGCAATTTGCCCTGGTGGATGTTAGGGGTGTCGGGAATGGCAGCTAACACCGATTTAGCGGGAACTATGGTCATTTCTGCCCTAATTTACGCCGTCGGACCCAAAGGACTATTTATCGAAATCCGGGGCGGTGTTGTCCTAATTATGGCCTTTCTCATGGCTTTTATGGGTAAATGGAATCGCCGGGCCCAAGTTATGACCATGGCGGAATGGATGCAATTTCGCTTTGGAACTGGAAAACAGGGGAATTTTGCCCGAATTATTAGCGCCGTCGCCACTCTCTTATTCTCTATCGGTGCGATGAGTTATTTCTCCGTTGCGGGGGGGAAATTTTTAGGGCAGTTTCTGGGTATGGATGATCGTCTTGCTTCGGTGATATTAATTCTTCTAACCTTAATTTATACAGTGGCCAGTGGTTTTTATGGTGGGGTAATTACCGATTTATTTCAAGGATTTCTGATTTTTGTGGCGGTAATTTATGTATCGACAGTGGCCTTTTTTACCGTTAATCTTCCCGATAGTTTCACGGTAGCAATTCCGGGGGCAACGGAGCCAAAAACTTGGAATTTAAGCGACTGGGCTAGTATTTTTCCCTCCTTAACTTTGGATTTACCCGGAGATTATGCCATCTTTAATTTGTTTGGTGGGGTGATTTTCTTTTATTTAGTTAAAACCATCATCGAAGGTTGCAGCGGCAGCGGTGGTTATATGTTACAACGATACCTAGCCGCCAAAAGCGATCGAGATGCCGGTTTATTATCTTTATTCTGGATTATTCTGCTTTCTTTCCGTTGGCCGTTAGTCACAGCTTTTGCGGTTTTAGGTATTCACTACGGTTTAACTAAAGGCACGATTACAGATCCGGAAAGAATTCTGGCCACGGTGATTACTCAATACGTTCCCGTGGGGATGAAGGGGTTATTAATTGCTTCTTTTTTAGCGGCAGCTATGTCCACTTTTAACGCAGTTATTAACGCTAGTGCTGCCTATTGGGTCAAAGATATATATCAAGCTTTTTTGAAACCAAATGCGGGAGAACAGGAGTTAGTTTTTCAAGGTCGTCTGGCCTCGGTTTTTGTGGTAGTAATTGGCTTAGTTTTGAGTTTTAATATCCAAAATGTCAATGATATTTGGGGTTGGTTAACCACGGGATTAGGGGTAGGATTAGCAGTTCCTCTGCTATTACGTTGGTATTGGTGGCGCTTTAATGGTTATGGTTTTGCCGTGGGAACTTTAGCGGGAATGATTGCAGCTATTGCTTCACAAGCGATAATTTTACCTTTCTTTCGTCACAGTCAATATCAGGAACTTATTCTCTTTCTTGTGCCGAGTTTGTTCGCTTTAGCTGGCTGTATTATCGCTACTTTGTTGACTCCTCCTACCGATAGTTTAGTTATGGAAAATTTCTATAATGTTACCCGACCTTTTGGCTTTTGGGGGGAAGTCCGTCACAGTGTTAAACCTAACCTACAGGCAAAAATTAAAGCGGAAAATCAACGGGATATCATCGCCGCTTTTCTCACCGTTCCTTGGCAATTAGTCCTCTTTATGATGGGGATTGTTTTAATCATCAAGCAGTGGCAAAGTTTGAAGATTTTGGCTTTGGTTTTTCTTTTGCTTTCCATCGGTCTCTATTTTACTTGGTATCGACATTTGTCTAAGGAAATTACCGTCACTAAAGACAGAGATTTAGGTTAGGCAGTTATCAGTTATCAGTTATCAGATTTGATTTGATTTTTAAGTGTGCAGTATGGATTAAGTGAGCCTCATCAAATGCCAGTTTCCTACTGTCTTTTCACTGATTACTGATTACTGATCGCTGAAAATAGCAGTTTCCTACTGTCTTTTCACTGATTACTGTTTACTGATCGCTGATAACTGAATTAGGAGTGATCCCTTGACTTTTGCGGCGGCTTGGTTTATGATTTTCTTATAATGGGACTTTTGTGTTTAGGCTAAAGTGGTCATGTTTCCATTATTAGTAAACTCTTTTAAAAATATTGTCCCAAAATCTGCCGAAAAAAGCAAGCAAAATTTTGCCGTCAATTGTTAAGTTTTGTTAAGAAAAATACCAGGAGCGGCAAGGAATAGAAATTCCTTACCGTTGACTTTGGCCGGACTCACCACTTCTTATAGGGTAAAAACTTACCCGACATAGTAATTTTAACGCGATCGCCTTTAGGGTCTTCCTCCTTATCCACGTCGAGGGTAAAATCGATCGCACTCATAATACCATCGCCGAATTTTTCATGAATCACCGATTTTAGTGGCATTCCATACACCTGCATGATCTCGTAGAAACGATAAATCAGGGGGTCGGTGGGGACAACAGGACCCAATCCCTTGAGAGGATACCAGGTTAAGGATGCGACGATTTCGGTTCCCAGTCCCAAAGCTGCCACAATTTTCGTTGCTTCTTCTAGGGAGGCGCTCGCTTGCCGGTAAAAAACAGCGGCAATCCACACCTCATCTCGTCCTAGAATCGCTTCTAGGTCAGCGAAACTCAGGCCTTTTTCCTTCTTCGCTTCCAATAGTTTTGCAGTAATTTCGGGTATCATCGCTTATTTTTGCAGAATTTGTCTGCTTCTAGTTTACCTCAACATCAATTATATAAGTAAAAGTTATGACATTGATAAAAAAACATTCCTTAAAACCCCTTTACATAACTATAAAAAGACGATAGTATTAACTCATGTCAAACAAAGAACCTTGACAACTAAATACATACAGAAATTATCCAACCATGACCACCACTCTACAACAGCGCGAGAGCGCTTCCCTGT
>NZ_JAPZSO010000130.1:0-23184 GCF_027531715.1 Microcystis sp. LE19-8.1F
GAAAGATTTTTACCTCTATCTCCCGATTTTGTCATTGAATTAATGTCTCCTAGGGACAACATAGAAACGGCTAGGAAAAAAATGCAGGAATATTTAGATAATGGGACTCGTTTAGGTTGGTTAATCAATAGAAAAACTAGACAAGTAGAAATTTATCGTCAAGGACAGGCAGTAGAAATTTTAACTAATCCAGAGAGTTTATCGGGGGAGAATATTCTGCCAGAATTTAGTTTAAATCTTACTTTGATTTGGTAAGCCAATTTAATTTAGGGAGTGATTCAGAAGTAGTGATTGCCGCTTAAGGCTTTGCTTTGTTAGGCATTGTATTCATGGACAAAATACCAAACTTCAGTTTTAAGGAAGATAGTCATAATCAAGGATTTCTGCAAGGGTGAAGGGTGATTCAATCGGGAATAAATCAGCAGCAAGTTGATATTTTCTGAAAGTATCTTCTCTGGCTGCTTGATAACAATCTATCCAGATTTCAGGAATCAATCTTCTCAGACTTGGACTCTCTTTTAATAAGCGTTGAACTTGTCGGCGTTGTTCAACAACTGTGCTGCGCCACCCTTGAGCATTTGCTTCCTTTTCAGTTAGCCAGTAAGTCAATTTAAGCAGATGTTCGGCAATGATGGTTAAGCGACTTTCTAGTTCTCGTTTTTCACTCCTTCCCATCGTTTCAATTTCTTCGATCAAATTTTCCAAGTCTAATTTTTCAAAACGATGTTCTTTGAGCAAGTTAGCGGTTTCTTGTAACCATCGGTAGAAATCTTCTTGATAAAGACTTTTACCTGACGAGACTAAAGACTTTTCGATGCTCATTTGATGATGACCTAAAAATATGATAGAGCAATCGGCGATTCTTACCACTGTTGCCTCTTGCCTGTTGCCTATTGCCTGACTTCTGCCAGAAGTCTAATATCGCAGGATTACTCCTGAAAACATCAGAGCTTTAAATTTAAGCTAAAATTGGGTAAAACATCTTCACCCGATAAATCAGTGGGATTTTCTAAGATCTCTACTTCCTTTCCTTGACGATAAATTTCAACTTGCCGATTCTGCGGATCGATTAACCAGCCTAACCTTGCGCCATTTTCCTTATATTCGAGCAGTTTTTTCTGTAATTTGTCAAGACTATCGGATTCAGACCGCAATTCCACCACAAAATCGGGACAGAGAGGAATAAATCCCTTTTTCTGCTTAGGGGTTAAAGATTCCCAGCGTTCTCGACTCACCCAGGATAGATCGGGAGAACGAATCGCCCCATTTGGTAGCATAAATCCAGTGGAAGAGTCAAACCCGACTCCCAAAGCTTCATTTTCTTCGCACCAGCGAAACAATTGTCCTGTTATACGAAAATTTCGCTGTCCTGATTCACCACCTGTCGGGGGATTCACGATTAATTCTCCTTGGGCTGTACGTTCTAATTTTAAGTCACGGTTGACCACAGCAAGGGCTTCAAACTGTTCAAGGGTGATAGAGAGAGCGATCGCGCTAGGAATTTCTAAGGAGAGGGTTTCGGGTGAGCTAGTAACTGCTAACATAATCCTTTGATCAGGTGCAACTCATATATACTATTAAAGATTATTTGTCAAGTTTCTGCTCAGACTTCTTGAGCTTACGCTGACCAAATTCTCTATTTTTTGGGGAAGTTTGCACCTCGATCGGGCGGGTTCAGTAAATAACAGGTTACAATGGCGGATAATTAACTAAATTTACCTAAAAACCATCGATCGTGTTCTACGCTATTGATTTCGGAACCAGTAATACCGTCATTACTCGTTGGAATGGGGCGACAAATAGGGCCGAAACCGTGAAATTATCGGAGTTATCCCAACAAATAGCCGACAATCCGCCACTAATTCCCAGTTTACTCTATATTAAATCAGCCAATCCCCTGCAAGTAATTGCCGGTCAAGCGGTACGGGATCGGGGTTTAGATATCGATCGAGATCCGCGTTTTTTTCGTCGCTTTAAACGAGGTATCGGGGCAAAAATTCAAGGATTTTTACCGGAATTAGAGGAAACTGTCCTCAGTTTCGAGGGGGTTGGCCAATGGTTTCTCGATAGCATCATCGACCACTTAAAAAACACCACCCCGGAAACCCCCCAATCTCTAGTTTTAACCGTCCCCGTCGATAGTTTTGAAAGTTACCGCAATTGGTTAAGTAATGTTTGTCAGGGTTGGGAAATCGAACAAATTCGCCTAATTGATGAACCCACGGCCGCCGCTTTGGGTTATGGAACCACTGGGGATCAAGTGATTTTAGTGGTAGATTTTGGCGGTGGCACTCTCGATCTTTCTTTGGTACAATTAGATTTAGATAATCCTCAAAAAAATCAAGGTTTTATTCTCAAGTGGGGAGAAAAACTTTTAGGCAATAATTCTGCCCAAAAAACTAAACTAGCGAGAGTTTTAGCCAAGGCGGGGACAAATTTAGGGGGGTCAGATATCGACGATTGGATTGTCGATTATTTTGCCCAAAAGCAATCTTTAGCGAAAACTTCCTTGACTACTCGTCTAGCAGAAAGATTAAAAATTAAACTTTCTTCCCAATTAACCGCCGAGGAGGTATATTTTGATGAGGAAAATTTCGAGAGTTACGAGTTAAGCTTAGATCGAGAACAATTGACCGATATTCTCCAACAACAAAACTTTTTTAATCAATTAGATGATTTAATGACGGGAGTTTTGCAACAGGGAAGACGCAATGGGGTTGAAGTTAGCGATATCGATGCGGTGTTATTAGTCGGGGGAACCGTACAAATTCCGGCGGTAAAAGATTGGGTGCGACAGTATTTTGATAGTAGTAAAATTAAAGAGGATCGACCCTTTGAAGCGATCGCTTTGGGAGCGTTACAATTAGCCCAAGGTTATCAAGTCAAAGATTTTCTCTATCATAGCTACGGGATTCGTTACTGGAATCGTCGCAAAAATGCCCACGCTTGGCATCCGATTATTAACTCTGGACAACCCTATCCCATGGAAAAACCCGTGGAATTAGTCCTAGGTGCTTCCGTGGACAATCAGCCTAGCATTGAGTTAATTATCGGCGAATTAGGCCCAGAAAGGGGGGCAATGGAGGTCTATTTTGATGGTGATAAATTAATTACTCGTTCCCTCGGTAATGGAGAAACTAGCGTCCAACCCTTAAATGATCGCGAGGGGGCCCGATCGATCGCTAAACTCGATCCTTTAGGTTTGCCTGGCAAAGATCGCATTAAAGTGCAGTTCTGGATTGATGATCAGTGTTTCCTGCGGATTAATGTGGAAGATTTACTCAGTCAAGAATTGTTACTAAATAATCAAATCGTCACCAAATTAAGCTAGGGTTTGCGGCAAAAAGTTGCTCGTGGGGGCAGGGTGTAGCCCCCCCAACCCCCCCGACATCGGGGGGGTTGGGTGTGGGGTGTAGGGTTTTACCCCTTTTCATGTGGTCAATTACCTAATTTTCAGGGAAAAATTACCTGAATTTTCCCCCCGATCACTCCCATATCTGGTACTTTTTGATTGACAAAA
Organism: Microcystis sp. LE19-8.1F; assembly: GCF_027531715.1. Classification (NCBI taxonomy): domain Bacteria; kingdom Bacillati; phylum Cyanobacteriota; class Cyanophyceae; order Chroococcales; family Microcystaceae; genus Microcystis; species Microcystis sp. LE19-8.1F. The sequence goes on from NZ_JAPZSO010000130.1 coordinate 3,521, forward strand.
AGTCTAAAAGTGTTACCCAACAAAGTTTTTAGATTTATTCAGCAAGCTCTAAGCTAGGATTGGCTTCAGTCAAAAATCAAGTGCAGACTCATAGTAAGTTTGCACTGATATTATCGCAATATTCTGTTTTACCGGTGGCCTTATCGACTGTGATCGCGCACGGGGATCGGGATTAGTTCGGGTTCGGGTTCGGGTTCCGGACCAAAAACACTCTCGATTAGTTTGCGCGCCCATTCTCTCAACTTGTCTATCACTTCATCTAAATAGTCCATTGACCAAATGGCTCCTTTGAGATACTAGCTATGAGTTTTCGTCGATTGATCCCCGCAACAGCTTGATTCTGGAGAATTTTAACTGATTTTCATCGTTTGGCTGTTAAATCTGACGAGCGGGGGAATCTATATCTTGTATTTATATTAAGCTTAACATAGGTTTTTAGTCTGAGTATATATTCTTGGCAATTCTTTTTTAAGATATTGTTAATAAATTCCGGCGTAGGCGATCGAGCGCGGTATAAGCACTAATCTGACGAATTGTCAAGCGATCTCGATTTTCTCCGAAACGATGCTCTGATACAGTCACTTTTCCTTCAGGATCGGCTAAACCGATATAAACTATGCCCACGGGTTTTGTCTCGCTGCCGCCTCCTGGTCCGGCAATACCCGTGATACTGATCCCCCAATCGGTAGTGAGACGTTTTTGCACCCCTAGGGCCATCTGTTGGGCAACAATGGCACTGACAGCCCCGAAATTATTTAAATCCCGCTCATTTACGTCTAAGAGGGCAACTTTTACCCGATTATCGTAGGAAATAACCCCACCCCAAAAATAATCGGAACTGCCAGCGATTTGGGTGATAATTTCCCCTAATCCTCCTCCAGTACAGGATTCTGCCACACTCAAAGTTTGTTTTTGTCGCCGCAACAGTTCCCCCACCACTGCGGGTAAAGTATCATCATCAGCACCAAAATAATCTAATCCGGCAATTTCCTTAATTTCCGTCGCTACCGGTTCAATTACCTGCAAAGCATCCTCTAAAGAAGGGGCTTTCGTCGCAATTCGCAAACGCACTTCGCCTAAACCAGCATAGGGGGCAACGGTGGGATTAGTCAGATCAAATAAATGGACAACTTTTTCCGCTAAAGCTGACTCACCGATACCGCGAAATTTCAGAGAACGACTATAAATCCTCTCTTTGCCCCATCCTTGACTTTCTAGGTAAGGAATCGCCGTTTCTACCCACATTCTCTTCATTTCTGAGGGTACTCCGGGGAAAGTGAGAATAGTCAGGTTAGTCTGTGGTTGCCAGATCATGCCGGGGGCGGTTCCCGTTGGATTTGGCAAAAAATCGGCTCCCACGGGTATTAAAGCCTGTTTACTGTTACTAGGGGGCATTTCTCGCCCTAAAATCGTAAATTTAGCCTCGATTTCTGCTAATATCTCCTGATCTTCTCTGAGGGGCGTTTGGAAAAAATCGGCGATTGTTTCTGTGGTTAAATCGTCGGGAGTCGGTCCCAGTCCCCCGGTAAAAATTAAAATTGAAGAACGTTCTCGGGCAATAGCGATCGCTTTTTTCAGTCTTTCCACATTATCCCCCACCACCGTTTGATAATAATGGGGAATACCTAATTTTGCCAATTCTAGGGCTAAATATTGGGCGTTAGTGTTAACTATATCCCCTAATAATAATTCCGTTCCTACACAAATAATTTCAGCGGCCATAATTTTTGACAATTAGCTTAAGATTTTCAATTTTGATCATCAACTGATCTCCTGTCACCATCGTTCGATCGGGTTTCGGTAACGATGGTACTGGAAGTTAACAATATCAGTGCGCTCCCACATTATACCAGTAAGCTATCAACAATCAAGGTCTTGTATATTAAATGCCACTTTCTTGCTGAACAGCCCATATCTGATTTAGCAAACATAAAATCAGCCTACCATTGCTCTACATAACAATAATTGATCATAATCAAGCATAACAAAGTATTGCCGAGCATCACCTCTTCCTTCCCGCCATTACAAACCCCACCAAAATCATCTAAAATTAAAATGTCCACTAAATAATAAAATTCTATGACTCGCTGGTTTAATATTGCCGGTCCCTGTAAAGACGATATCCACTATATGCTATCTCCCACAGTCAGATTACCAGATTTAGAGGAGCTAATTCAACAACGTAGTTATTTTGTCCTTCACGCACCACGACAAACAGGGAAAACCACCGCCATGTTAGCCCTAGCAAAACAACTTACCGATACCGGAAATTATGCCGCAGTCATGGTATCTGTAGAAGTAGGAAGTGCATTTAATCATGATCCTGCTGCCGCAGAATTGGCAATTTTAGGAACTTGGTATAATACAATAACTATCCGTTTACCTAAAGAATTACAACCAGCTGTTAAACAATGGCAACAGGAAGAACCAGGAAGCAGAATTAAGGCTTTTTTATCAGATTGGGCAACATCTTTAAACCGCCCTTTAGTATTATTTATAGATGAAATTGACTCTTTACAAGACCAAACATTAATATCAGTTTTACGACAGTTAAGAGATGGTTTTCCTAATCGTCCAGAAAATTTTCCCTCATCAGTAGGATTAATTGGTTTACGAGATGTGCGAGATTATAAAGTAGCATCGGGTGGTAGTGATAGATTAAATACATCTAGTCCTTTTAATATAAAAGTTGCTTCTCTTACCATGCGAAATTTTAATCTTGCAGAAGTAGGAGAATTATATCAACAACATACAGCAGCAACTGGACAAATTTTTACACCAGAAGCTAGAGAAACAGCATTTTATTTAACTCAAGGACAACCTTGGTTAGTCAATGCTTTAGCTAAAGAAATTGTAGAAAAAATGGTAAAAGATAGAAGTATTACTATTACCAAAGAACATATTTTAACAGCCAAAGAAATATTAATTAATCGTCAGGATACTCATTTAGATAGTTTAGCGGAAAAACTCAGAGAAAAACGAGTTAAAAACATTATTGAACCGATTTTAGCAGGGCAAACCTTACCCGATACTCTAGCAGATGATCGCCAATATTTAATAGATTTAGGATTATTACGACGTGATCCGATGGGGGGATTAGTTATTTCTAACCCCATTTATCGTGAAGTTATTCCCCGGGTTTTAGTACAAGGAACTCAGGACAGTTTACCTTTAATTAGTCCTAGTTGGTTGACAGCAAAAGGTGAATTAAATATAGATGCTTTATTAACAGCATTTCTCAAGTTTTGGCGACAACATGGAGAACCATTATTAAGTAGTGCTGCTTACCATGAAATTGCTCCGCATATAGTATTAATGGCTTTTTTACATCGTGTGGTTAATGGTGGGGGAGTTTTAGAAAGGGAATATGCAATTGGTAGCGATAGAATGGATTTATGTTTACAGTATAAAGATGTAACTTTAGGGATTGAATTAAAAGTATGGCGGGATAAAAAACGCGATCCGCAAGCTGATGGAATTGAACAATTAGAATCTTATTTAGGGCGTTTGGGTTTAGATTTTGGTTGGTTATTTATCTTTGATAGGCGCAAAAATGCCTTACCAATGGAAGAAAGGTTATCAACTGAAGTTGTGGTGACAGAAAATCAATATAGAATTACTGTGATTCGGGCATGAGTGTTATATTTTTTTGTTTCACGCAGAGGCGCTACAGTCCCAGAGAGGAGAACGGAAAGAAGTAATTTTGCAGATCGCTTTTCTCTGTATCCTTGAAAATTGTAGAGTAAACAAAGACTAAGGACAACTTTTAGGGATTAGGGAAAAAGACGATTGGCTCTCTTATTCTTTGTGTGATAAGTTTAACTTATATAGGAGCGATCAATCTTTGTGTCCTTTGTATCTTTGTGGTTCGTTCCACTCGATCTCGCGTAGCGAGCGCGTTGCGACCGCCAGCGTGACTGTATCTTAGAATACATTTTAACCACCAAACCGAAGAGAGCCGTTGTTTATTGGACATCCCACCAACCGAAAGCTGGCCCGACAAAGCGAATAACTACCCAAACCCCGGCTAAAACTCCTATACCAATCCATGCCCCCCTAGTGGTTAACTTGTAAGCTTGGGCTGCTTGACTTTTGGTAATCGGTAGCCAAGGCAGGATATTTTCCTCCTGTCCATATTTATCACCCAGGGCCGATTGACGACGTTTTGATTCACCCATACTAATGTCAATTATTAAGAGGTTTTTATCTGATTGTATATCGAAAGACAACCGCCTACACCCAATCCTAAGCTGTTCGTAATTTAAATTGCTTGTTGAGACGAGGCAAGAGGCAAGAGGCAAAAGGCAACAGTAAAGGGATTGGGGGAGGTTCGGCTAATCTAAGAATAAGCGGTTTAAATGCCTCTTAGCTTAGTGCATCAAGGAGAGCGATCGAAACTGACGGCCGATGACTGACTATTATAGAATTAAAGGTTGCGACTGAAACGAGAATAATTATGGCAACCATTAACAGTAATTACTTAAAACTAAAAGCGGGTTATCTTTTTCCGGAAATTGCCCGACGAGTCCAAGCTTTTGCGGCAGCCAATGCCGATGCTAATATTATCCGTCTGGGGATTGGGGATGTCACCGAACCTTTGCCCCTAGCTTGTCGCGAGGCCATGATCAAAGCAGTGGAGGAAATGGGCGATCGCTCTAGCTTTAAGGGTTACGGTCCCGAACAGGGTTATGCTTGGTTAAGGGAGAAAATCGCCGTCCATGATTTTCAGGCTCGCGGTTGTGAGATAAGTGCCGATGAAATCTTTATTTCTGACGGTTCTAAGTGCGATACGGGCAATATTCTCGATATTTTTGGAGATAATAACTCGATCGCTGTGACCGACCCAGTATATCCCGTTTACGTCGATACTAACGTTATGGCCGGACACACGGGAGAGGCTAACGACCGCGGCGAATACGAGGGGTTGATTTATCTGCCAATTACCGCCGAAAATAACTTTACTGCCCAGATTCCGGCGGAAAAAGTCGATTTAATCTATCTCTGTTTTCCCAACAATCCCACCGGGGCCACGGCTACCAGAGAACACTTGACAGCTTGGGTCAATTATGCCAGGGCCAACGGATCGATTATCTTTTTTGATGCGGCCTACGAGGCCTTTATCACCGATGCCAGTTTACCCCATTCCATCTATGAAATCGAGGGGGCGCGGCAATGTGCGATCGAATTTCGCTCTTTTTCTAAAAATGCCGGTTTTACCGGGACCCGTTGCGCTTTAACCGTGGTTCCCCAAAGTCTCACGGCCAAAGCGGCCGACGGGACGGATGTGCAACTCTGGAAACTGTGGAATCGTCGGCAATCGACCAAATTTAACGGCGTTTCCTACATTGTCCAACGGGGGGCCGAGGCGGTTTATTCCCCGGAAGGACAAGCACAAGTACAAGAACTTGTCAAGTTTTATTTACAAAATGCAACAATTATCCGAGAAAAATTAACCGCCGCCGGTTTAGAAGTCCATGGCGGCGTAAATGCGCCCTACGTTTGGGTAAAAACGCCCCAAGGTCTATCGAGTTGGGATTTCTTCGATAAACTGCTACATACCTGTAATGTGGTGGGAACCCCCGGATCTGGCTTTGGGGCTGCCGGAGAGGGTTATTTCCGGCTGTCGGCTTTTAATAGTCGTGCCAACGTCGAGGCCGCCATGGAGAGAATTATCAGTAAATTTCAAGGCTAATGGTCAAAAGAGGGATGTTTGCGGAAGCATCCCCCAACAACCCCATCGGGAATTGATAGACTGTTGACATACTCACCGACAACGGCTCACCGATGCGACCCTTTTGGCTAGAATCCTTACAGGTAGAAAGATTAACGATCGCAATTGCCGGCCTACCGGCACATCTGCAAGGGATCAAGTTGGTGCAGTGGTCAGATCTGCACTGCGATGAACAGCATTTGCCTGTAGCTGTCCTGCAAGAAGCGATCGCCATTACTAATCAGGAAAAACCCGATCTCATCTTCCTGACGGGGGACTTTATTACCGATAGTCCCAGGCCAATTTTTGCCCTAGTCGAGAGCATAAAAGCTCTCAAAAGTCAAGGGGGTATTTATGCTTGTTTAGGAAATCATGACAGTTATCTTCCGCAGGCAAGGGAAACGGTCATATCGGCCCTAACTAGCGTGGGAATTCGGGTACTCTGGAATGAAATCGTCACACCCTACGGCGAAAATTTTCCCATCGTCGGATTGGCCGATTATTGGTCCGGGGAATTTTTACCGCAAATCCTCGAGCAAATTTCTCCCGATATACCCAGACTCGTCCTTTCCCACAATCCCGATACAGCCATGGTTTTAAGGGATTTGCGCGTGGATTTGCAGTTATCTGGTCATACCCACGGAGGCCAAGTGACTATCCCCGGTATGGGTTCCCTACCGATAGTTTTAGAGGAATTTAGGCGATCGCTGCCTGAACCATATCGTCCATGGGTCCCCTTTCATCGGCAGTTCAGCAGAGTAGTCCGATACTGGCAATGGTCCGAGGGATTTCATCGAGTCGGGGAAAATCAATTATATGTGAATCGCGGCTTAGGAACCTATTTTCCCGGTCGTCTTTTTTGTCCCCCCGAAGTGACGGTAATTACTTTGATCAACGGCAGTCAGTCTTGAATCAGTTATCAGTTATCAGTTATCAGTTATCAGTTATCAGATTTAAGTTTTAAGTTTTAAGTGTGCAGCATTAAATCAGCTGTTGACTATCTAAATTACTCGTTAAGACTGCACCAGAGTTGGGAGCAGGGAGAGGGAGTTTGAGCATTTGTACTAAAATTTCCCCTACGCAGTTTAAATTCAGTACAGCTTAGAAGTTTACTACTGTCTTTTCACTGATTACTGTTTACTGTTTACTGATAACTGAAAAAACCCCTATGACAGAAAATAGAGATAACTTCAACGAAACTTATAATGCACTAATTGAGCGCATTGTCAATCTAACTTTAGAAGGAAAAATTAGGGCTAAATCACAGGTTTATAACCTTTTAGCCGAGGGAGTAAAAAATGGCACAGGAGAAATTTTTGAGCGTTGTTTAACCGAAAAAATAATCTTTACTCGCTCACAGTTAGAAACAAAAATTAAAGCGACTAGGGTTTTACGGGCCTTGGAAACGATCGAAAGTGAATGGGAAAAATATCAAAAAACCAATCAGCAAAATTCTCTCACTGCAGCGGCGATCGATAATCTGGTAAAAATCGATCGAGAGGATCGTTTACTGACGTTAGTGAATTTAATCGATCCCAATCAAAATAATGCTTTAACCCGAGAACAATTACAACAGTTAGCCAAGCATTTACAGACAGTTTCTCAGCAGCGGGGAGAAGCAGATTTATGGCAAATTGCCACGGGGATTAATCTGGGGTTAAATACTTGGTCAAATTTATCGAATGATCTCACCAGTTGGCTCTACGAACAAAATCGCAATCTTGGTTTTACTAATGATAATGAGCGAGTGACACCCTGGCAAATTTGGGCAAGTAAAGTTAATCCCTCTTGGTTAAAACGAGTCTTAGAAAGTTTAGCTAATCAACAAGCTTTTGATTCTCTCACCCAGGATTTAACTTTAACCGATTGGGTAGAAACTGCTATTGTTTTTCAATATATCCAAAGGGGACTAATTAACTTTTTTGATCAGCGTATCTATAGCGAAAAACTGGGAGCAAAATTATCAATTTCTACCTTTCTCACCTTTGCTTTAATTTGGTCGCTGTTAACCAATAGTTTCGAGCAAGTTAGTAAAAATTCCCTCTATAGTCGCGGCTGTTTTCAGATGGCTTTACAAATTCTGAGAACCTTTGCTCAACGGGATTATTTTCCTTTATACGGAGGAATTTTTGCCTCCTTTTCTGGCAGTTATCTCAAGGATGCCTTAGATTATTTATCAATTCCTCTGCGTTATGTGGAAGGTACGGGAGAAAAGGCGAGAATTTTAACTTTAATTGCCTATTCTAATCGCATTCGCGGCGACTATCGACAGGCCATAGAATGTCATCAACAAGCTTTAGAAATTGCTCGTCAACAGCAGGACTCTGCTTGTGAAATAGCTAATTTAAACCATTTATCTCGTCTCAATGCTATCCAAAAAAACTATGCAGAAGCGATTAATTTAAGTCAGAGAGCTTTAATTTTAAGTCGTCAACAGGGTAATAGTTTAGGACAGGCTAACGCTTTAGCTAATTTGGGTTATAGTCAGGTACAGGAAGCGCAACAGTTAGAGAGATACGATCCCGAAATTTATCAAAGTTCGATCGAGTATTTACAGCAGGGATTAAAGTTAGCGGAAAGTCTCCAAGATTGGCAGAGTAAATCCCTTTGTTGTAGCAGTTTAGGTTTAGCATATCTTGTCCTTGAAAGAACTCAAGAGGCGATTAATATTCTCCTGCAAGGATTGGAATCGGCCAAATACTACGGAGATGTATATCTGCAAGGTTTATTACTAACTTATTTAGGGGAAGCTTACTATCAAGACAAGAATTTTGAACAGGCCATTTATATGGGTTCTCTAGGAATGTATTGGCTACACGAAATCGGTGCAGTAGAATGGCGACAAGCTGCTAGTCTATTAACGGTTATTCGCGGCAAAAATATCGCAGCTTTTGAACAGACTTTCAGTCAGGAACGTTCCTCCCTGATTAAATCCCTTGGAGTGGAAGGCTACCAATATATCTCAGAAATTCTCAGCAAATATCAACAGGGTAATTAGTGAATACACAGCCTAAGTTATTAATTAATCTCTCGGTACTTTTTCCCCAACCCACGGGAATCAGTACCTACATTCTTAACCTCTTACCCTACCTAAAAAATTTAGAACCAACCCTACTAACAGCTAATAGTTATCCCGACTTTAACTGTTATTCTATCCCCAAGGGTCTCGCCCCCGATCGAGGAGCGAAAGGTCATTTAAAACGCTTACTCTGGACTCAGTTGCGGTTATCGTCAATTTACCGACAATTAAACGCCAATTTACTCTTTTCTCCCCTTCCGGAAGCACCGATAAATTCTCACTGTCGCTTTGTCGTCATGGTCCACGATTTAATTCCCCTGCGGTTTCCCAGTCTTACTTCCCCCTTAACCCACTATTTCCGTTATTATGTGCCGCAGGTATTACAACAGGCAAAACATATCATCTGTAACTCTCAGGCAACGGCCAAAGATATCACTGAATATTATCAAATTCCCGCCGATAAAATTACTTCTATTCCCCTAGCCTACGATCATCATCACTTTCGCCCTATTGAAGATAATAAGCCAGAGCATCCCTATTTTCTCTATCTCGGTCGTCCCAATCCCTATAAAAATTTACCGCGTTTAATCGCCGCTTTTGCCCAACTGCCCCCAGATTTAACAGATTATCATCTTTGGATTGCCGGCAGCTTCGATCGCCGTTATACCCCCAATTTACAACAACAAGCGCGGGAATTAGCAGTCAGCGATCGCATTAAATTTCTCGATTATATCCCCTACGATCACCTACCCAAAGTTATCAGTCAAGCCACTGCTTTAGTCTTCCCTAGTCTCTGGGAAGGCTTCGGATTGCCCGTTTTAGAGGCTATGGCCTGCGGTACACCGGTCATCACCTCAAATTTGTCATCTTTGCCCGAAGTCACGGGAAAAGCGGCAATTTTAATCGATCCCTATCGAGTCGAGGCCTTAGCCGATGCCCTAAAAATTATCGCTCAAGATCGACAATTACACTCAAAATTAAGTCATCTAGGCAAAAAACGGGCCGATGAGTTTAGTTGGCAAAAAACTGGTCTAGCTACGGCAGCAATCTTAAATCAATATCTAGGGTGTGCTTAACTGACAGGGTTTCCCGTCCAGATGAAGTATAACCTGATCGGTCATCGTCGGAAAAAGAAAAATAATTTGACAGATCGGCAGCATTTGCTGTAGGATTGATGATCGTGACCTCAATTGGAGAGATGGCCGAGCGGTTGAAGGCGCAGCACTGGAAATGCTGTTTAGGGGTAACTTTAACGAGGGTTCGAATCCCTCTCTCTCCGTTCCCAAAGCACCTCATAGGTAGGTAGGCGTTAAAAATTATCAGATACCCCCGTTATCAAGGGTAGGGTTGATTCATGAATCAACCCTACCTTATCAAGGGGGGATCAAGGGGGGATTAAAGGCAAAATCCATGTTTAATTTAATTATAACCAGCTACTTAGGTAGTCTTGCAAAATTAATTTCCTGGTTGAGACAGGAGATTACTTTTATCTATTATCTTCTCCCCTGCTCCCCACTTCATAATTCATAATTTATAATTGATAATTCCCACTCTCTTATACTTTTTAAACAGGATTTAGTCTAATTCCCCCTCGGTAAACCATCTTTACACTTAGCTAACCACTCCAATAAACTATCTAACTGCTGTGGTGGTTTTACCGCTCCTAAACCCCTAACCGTCACCTGTTTGGGACTATAAACAAAGCGTGATTGTATATGTTGGGGTAGGTGTTCTTGTAATAATTTCCACGCCGGTTCCTCCATAGGAGTTTCTAGGATAATATGCTGTTTTCCATCGGGTTTAATGCGCGAAAAACCGAGGGATTTAGCCAGATGTTTTAACTCGATTACCTTAAATAATTGTGCCACCGGTGAAGGAATTGCCCCGTATCTATCGACTAAATCGGCGGCAATTTGTCCTAAAGTTTTCTGAGAATTGGCAGTAGCGATCGCCCGATAGACATCCATTTTCTGCTCCAGATCGGATATATAATCATTAGGAATAAATGCCGTCAATTTCAGATCGATTTGGGTATCCTCCACTTGGGGAATTTCTTGACCTTGAATTTCCCGCAATGCTTCCTGTAACATTTCCATATATAGATCAAAACCGATCGCTTCCATTTGTCCCGATTGTTCCGCACCTAATAAGTTACCCGCACCGCGAATTTCCAGATCCCTAGTCGCTAATTGATACCCCGATCCTAACTGGGTAAATTCTTGAATTGCCTTTAATCTTTCCCGAGCGGTTTCTGTTAGTTCTGCCTTGGCCGGATAAAGTAACCAAGCGTGCGCTTGTACTCCCGATCGCCCCACCCGTCCCCGCAGTTGATAGAGTTGCGCTAAACCGAATTTTTGGGCATCTTCAATGATAATCGTGTTAACTCTGGGAATATCTAAACCCGACTCCACAATAGTCGTACAGACTAAGATATCCGCTTCCCCATTATTAAATGCTAACATGGTGGTCTCTAATTCGGACTCATCCATACGACCGTGGCCGATGGCAATTCTAGCACCCGGAATCATCCCTTGAATTGCTGCCGCTTTTTCTTCAATTCCCTCGATTCTTGGTACTACATAAAAAATCTGTCCCCCCCGATCCAATTCATTGCGAATTGCCGTTCTAATCACATCAGAATTATAACTAGAAAGGTGGGTTTGAATGGGACGACGAGAGGGAGGGGGTGTGGTAATTAAACTCATTTCTCGCACCCCAGAAAGGGACATATAAAGAGTACGGGGAATCGGTGTCGCACTCAAGGTTAACACATCAATATTACTTTTAAAAGCCTTAATTTTTTCCTTTTGGTTGACCCCAAAACGCTGTTCTTCATCAATTACCAATAATCCTAAATCTTTAAACTCCACCGCTTTACTCAATAACAACTGCGTCCCCACCACTATATCCAATTCCCCCGTTTTCAAGCGCTGGACGATATCTTTTTTCTCGGAATTGGTGCGAAAACGATTTAATAAACCCACATTAATGGGATAGGGAGCAAAACGTTCTTTTAGGGTGTGATAATGTTGTTGGGTTAAAATCGTTGTTGGTGCTAATAAAGCCACCTGTTTATGACCCGTGGTGACAGCTTTAAAAATAGCACGAATCGCCACTTCTGTCTTACCAAAACCCACATCCCCACAGACTAAGCGATCCATCGGGCGATCGCTTTCTAAATCCCGTTTCACATCCTGTATCGCTTTCAGTTGATCAGCAGTGGGTTGGTAGGGAAAAGAATCCTCTAACTCCCGCTGCCAGGGATTATCCATCGGATAGGCAAAACCCGATTTTTGGGCGCGTTGGGCGTAAATATTGATTAAATCAACCGCTAACTTCTTAATCGACTTCCTGACGCGAGCTTTCGTCGCTTCCCACGCTTTGCCAGAGATTTTATGTAATTCAGGCTCTTGACTACCTGTATGACGATAACGGGAGAGATTATCAACAGAATCGGCAGGAACCCGCAATAATCCATCAGCATACTTAATAACTAGATAATCTCGACCTTGCACTACTCCGCTAATTGTGCTTTCCTGCTTTTCTAGTTTGATAAACTGTCCGATGCCATGGTGTTTATGTACTACAAAGTCGAGGGGACGGAGTTTGTTCACGTCCACCTGTACCGAGGCTGCTTGCCGACGTTTGCGGACGTAACCGGCAGTATTTAAAAGATGTTGCCCGAAGAACTCTCGATCGGTAACGACGACTATGCGATAGGTGGGTAGGATAAAACCTTCTAATTCAGCTAATCCTGAGTATTTTAGGGCTGTAGCGGTGTTTTGAATTATTAAGCGCTCGATCGCCCCAAAATCGAGGGGATTGGGGATAAATTGGGCTGGACAGTCGTGTTCCTGTAATAACGAGACTGTGCGGGAGGGTTGGGCAGATATTAACCATGTAGCGTACTTATTTACTTTAATACCGCTATAAATCTCTCTTTTTCCCCGTAAAATTTCCGCTAGTTTGGCGAATTGCCCCGGATTGGTGGGAATCGGACGACTGGAGAGATTAAGGCTATTTTCGCAGAGGTGATCGTCTATTTCCGAGAGGTAGAGATGGGGAAATTTGGCCGATATTTGCAAAGATTCGCCAAAAGAACGGTGAATTTTCGGTAATGGTGGTTCTATCTCTTGCCAGCGTTCCCCAATATATTCTATCCAGCGATCGCTTCTAGCTTGACAGCTTTCCAGTTCATCAAAGGCAATAAGGGTATTTTCGGGGAGATAATCCAATAAAGAGGCAGGTTGAGGGAAGGACAAGCCTAAAAATCGCTCAATTCCCTCTGGATAAATGCCATTAGCTAATTTTTCTCGCTCTTCAGCCCCTAGATAATCGGCCACTGTCGGGGGAAGAGAAGGGGCAATCATCGCCGCAAAGCTAGTGGGAGTAAGAAGCAGATTGGGGATAGAATCGAGGGATCTTTGGGTGGCAGGGTCAAATTCTCGCAATTTTTCCAATTCATCGCCGAAAAATTCTAACCTGACCGGTAATTCTGCCGAAACTGGGAAAATATCAACGATATCGCCGCGACGACTCCATTGCCCTTCGGTTTCTACCAGTGAAACCCGTTGATATCCTAATCTAGCTAGGGTTAGATCGAGGTTTTTGGCTTCTATAACCGTTCCTACCTCAAAATTATCGCTATATTGCTCGAAAACCTCTCTAGGGGGTAAATGGGGCTGCAGGGCCTTTTCGGTGGTAACGATCGCAATTCCGGCCTCTTGATGACTGATTAGAGCTTGCCCTGAGCTACGTCGAAGGGCCGATAATACCTGCATCTGTCCCCAAATCATCTCGTATTCCCGATTAAATGTCTCGTAGGGGCAAGCTTCCGAGGTGGGATAAAAGAAAACACCTTTCCACGTCATTGCTTCTAATTGTGCCGCCCAACGTGCCGCTTCTTCTAGATTGGCACAGATAATTAAAAGATTTTTTCCTTGACAACGGGCGAAAGCTGTGCTGATTAATCCTTTCGGTAAGCGGGCAAGGCCGGTTAGGGTTAAATTGCCATTTTTCTCCAGTTTTTGGATAAGTTCGGCAGTTAAGGGCGATTTTTCAATGTTGCGAATAACGGAGGCAAAAGTCATTTTTTCGTGATCGGCGCTCGGTTTTTAGTTAAGCTCTACTGAATTTAAACTGCCTCTTGGGAGTTTTAGTACAAATGCTCAGGCTTCCTATCCCTGCTCCCAACTTCGGTGCAGTCTTAGCAAGTATTAGTTATCAGTTTTCAGTTCACCCACTACTTTTTGGGGTTAATTTTTTTGGGCTTTATTTGGCTTGACCAGAGGGGGGTCGTAGGCGCACGGATTTTCCATTATCTATATAATATCATGTCAAGCGTTAGTTAGCAAGAGAAAATTTTTTAATTGGGAGCGAAAGATCGAAGGACGAAAAACCAGTACATCTATACCGAGATATTTTCAGAATGATAACGATTATCACCGACTGTGATAAGATCAGAATCATAATCAGACTCAGTTAATCCGATGGGTAAAAATTTCCAGTTAACAGCGATCGCTTTAACCCTGACTATAGCCAGCTTAACAGCTTGTAGTAGTCCTTCGGTCAAGGAAGAGGAAGCAAAGACACCCTTACAGGTGACAGTGAGTATCGTACCGCAGGAATATTTTGTCAAACGCATCGGCGGTGATAGAGTCAGTGTTAATGCCATGATTCAACCTGGGACAGATCCCCACACCTATGAACCAAAACCCGAACAATTAAAAACCACAGCCCGATCGCAAGCCTATTTTAAAATCGGTGTATCCTTAGAAGATGCCTGGAAAGATCGCTTAAACAGTGTTAACCAACAGATGTTAATCGTCGATACCAGTCAAGGAGTAGATAAAATCCCTTTGACAGCAGAACATAATCACGATCATGATCACGATCACGCTAAGGAAGAAAAACATCAAGCTGGAAAAAACACCCTAGATCCCCATATTTGGTTATCACCAAAACGAGTCAAAGCACAAGCAGAGACTATTTATCAAACCCTAGCACAACTCGATCCGGGTCAGGACGCTATCTATCGGGCTAACTTTGAGAAATTCAGTCAGGAATTAGACGCATTAGATCAAGAAATTCGGCAAAACTTGGCAGGGATCAAAAACAAAAAATTTATGGTCTTTCATCCCGAATGGGGCTATTTTGCCCAAGATTACGGTTTAGAGATGATTGCGATCGAAATCGAAGGCAATGAACCCAGTGCTGCCCAGTTAAGTCAACTAATCAAACAGGCAAAAGAAGAGAATATTAAAGTTATTTTTGCTCAACCAGAATTTAGCCAGAAAACTGCCGAAACCATTGCTAGGGAAATTGGCGGACAGGTAATCCCTATCAGTGCCTTTGCTCAAAATTGGAGTGAAAACCTACGACAAGTTTCCCAAAAAATGGCCACAGTTTTAAATCAGTAATTGTTTGTATATGTAGCTAGACACAATTAATTGCACATATCTAACTACCTCTTGCCTATTGCCTATTGCCTTTTGCCTATCCCAACCAAGAAGTTAATTTTGCCCTATTGTATATGTCAACGATCATTACCATTAGTAATCTCTGGGCCGGCTACGAACAGGAACCCATCCTCGAAGATATTAATTTAACCATTCAAGAACTGGATTTTCTCGGAATTATCGGCCCGAATGGAGGAGGAAAAACTACCCTCCTTAAGGTTTTACTGGGATTAATTAAACCTTGGCGGGGAGAAGTCAGTATTTTGGGGCAAACTGTCCAAAAAGGTCGGGAATTAGTCGGTTATGTGCCGCAGTTTGTCGAATGCGATCGCTCATTTCCCATCACTGTGGGTGAGGTGGTGAAAATGGGGAGATTGAGCAGCAAAAAACTCTGGCAAGGCTATAGTAAAAAAGATGAGGTAAGGGTAGATAAAGCTTTAGATAGTGTGGGAATGTTAGCGTTGAAAAAAAGGTCGATTGCCGAACTTTCGGGAGGACAGCGCCAACGGGTTTATATCGCTCGCGCTTTAGCGGTAGAACCCCGTCTCTTGATTTTAGATGAACCCACTGCCAGTGTCGATCCCCAAATGCGCGCTAGTATTTTTTCCCTGTTGCAAGAATTGAATGAGTGGATGACCATTTTAATTATTTCCCATGATCTGGGAACCCTATCTACCTATGTTAAATCGATCGGTTGTCTCAATCGTCGTCTCTATTATCACGGTGAAAAATCTCTCACTGCCGCTATGTTAGAACAGGTGTATTGTTAAAAGGTTTCTCCCTTTCTACTGTCAAAACCCTTGACAAATCCCCGCACTTGACAGATACTTATATATATAATGGGAATCCGTGCCTGCCTGCAAACCCTCTTTTTTTAGGTTAGATAAGCGTCAAGAAAATAAAAACCTAATACCTGACCAGCGCTAAAGACTTATACGAACAAGACTATCTTGCTTGGTTAGAAGAAACGGCCAAACAACTGCGACAAAGACAGACAGATGTATTGGATTGGGGAACCAACAGAGACAAAAATTATTATTATTAGTTGTAAATTTCATTATGACTAGGCTCAATGTAATCGCTGTTATTTTGTTGATTAAACTTTAAAATTACCATTGCTGGAACGCCAAGGGCGATCGCTTACAATAGGGGGAAAACTTTTAGAAAGCAACCTTTATTACTATTCTTACTCATGCCCACTCTATCAAGCTTCTATGGAATAAAAATCACCATGAACTATAACGATCACAATCCGCCTCATATCCATGCCGAGTATCAAGATTATGAAGCGGTTATAATGATTCACACAGGTGAAGTTTGTGGTCAAATGCCCAAAAGAGGACTAAATTTAATATGGGAGTGGCTTGATCTACACCAATCTGAACTATTGGAGAACTGGGAAAATGCGCGTCAAAGAAAACCTCTTAACAGAATCGATCCCCTTCCCTAAAAAGGAGCTATTTCTTCATGTTATCTGTGTGGAATATCTGGATAAGTATCAATTAAAGCTAACCTTTAATAATGGAATAGAAGGGATTGTAGATTTAGAACAAGAATTGTATGGGGAAATCTTTGAACCCTTAAAAGATCAAAGCTTATTTCAAAAAGTATATGTCAATAGTCGGACAATAGAATGGCCAAACGGAGCAGACTTTGCCCCTGAATTTTTATTTGAAATTGCTCTCGACAAGCAACCGGTTAGTATGGTCGGTGAGCGTGTAGGGTACGCTAATGAAATGTAACGTACCAAATTGTTTTCTTAACAATAATTATCTGATTTGCGATTATTTTGGACTTTAGTGCGATCAGGTTTTCTTCTCATGGTGTGATCGCTTTTTGATCAGGAGGGGCGATCGCTAATTGCCGTCTTGACTTAAAAAATAGTTACTTAACGCGCTTTTTTGCTTTTAATCATGACGAATTTGTAATTATTCTGCGTTACGTTAACACATCCTAGCGTGCTACTATTCTGGTCAGTGATTCTTTATAGTAACCAGATGCGATCGATGATTCAGACGGATCAACTGTTTCCCAGTGTCGGTAGTCAGACAAAGGGACTTTTGGTTAATGCCGATGGTTCTGTGGATATTTATTTCAGGCCGAAACCGCCTGCTGGTAAGGAGAATAATTGGGTGCAGACAAATCCGGGCACGGGTTGGAATACGATTCTTCGACTTTATAGCCCGCTTGAGCCTTGGTTTGACAAGACTTGGCGACCAGGGGAAATTGAGTTATTGAAATAGTCCTATTGAGAATATGGCTGAATCGCCGATTTGTTGCTTGGGTTGAGGTGATACAATACAATATTGCCTTTTTTCTGGCTAATAAAATTGGCGATCATATTTCATGACTTTTTACGAATGTATGACAACTAATATAACTCAACAAAATAACCAAAATAATTTTAGTTTTGCCAAGTTTAAAGAGCAAATAACTGCTCGTAGAATTGACCTAAATAAAGCTATAGATAAAGTTAAACAAGACCATTATGTTAAAGAAGATAAGCAAAAAAAAGAACTATCCCCAATTATATTTGAAAAATCATTATTCCCAGAGTTAGTAGAGCAAGATAACTGGAGACATGAATTACTACAAGATCTAGCCCAGCAGTGGGAAAGCCTAGCTAATCTTTCTATTATTTGTGAAAAAGAAGCAAGGATAGCAAGCAAGAACAAAAGACAATATCGTTTTTGGAGAATCTTAGTAGGATTGACAATAACACTATTTTCTGCTTTATGGTTTGCTCGAAACCCTAGGAATGAAAACAGCAATAGCCCTCTAAGCAGAAGAAGCTTTCTCATTGGAGCCTTAACAGGATTAGTGGGGATATTTACTGCTGGCGGACCTTTAGTAGATGCTGTTAATGATTTAATAGAACCAGAAAGACATCGTAACCGAGCGATAGGCTTTAGAAGCTTAAAAATCGATACCGATAGTCAGATGCTCAACATCGAAATGATGATTTTTTATGACCTCTCCAAAAAAGAATTAAACTTCTCAGCCTTCTACCAAAAATTTAAAGCGATCAAGGAAGAGACCAATCGTATTTACAAAAAATCCTATGAATTGGGTATAAATATTTAGTACGATCACCGATCTTGTAGTGCGATCACTTTTGGGAGGTGAAGAAGAAAGTAGCGATCACTTTTTGTGATGAGGAGGGGTGATCTTTTTTTGGGGAATGAGGAGAGGTGATCACTTTTTGAGGAGGAGGAGGGGCGATCGTTTTTTTGATGATGGGGAGGGGCGATTTTGAGGAGGAGGGGCGATCTTGTAGGTTGAATTGAGGTGACGAAACCCAACATTACTTTTTTCCCAAATTACCACCCAATATCTGAGTTATAATCAATACCATCAATTCTACACCTTAATCAAATAATTTAACTTATGTCTGCTACAATTCGTGAAGAACTTCACCAACAGATTGACCGATTACCTGATGACATTATTGAAAAAATTGCCAACTTTACCCGATTAATTTCCCCTGAGCCAAACAACATTTCAGAATATACTAATTGGCAAGATGAAGACTGGCAAAAATTTTCATTAGAGCAATTTTTCAAAGAAGAAGATGAAATTGAATATTCCCTAGCAGATGCTCAAGAAATTTATGGCTCTTCGTTACTTGGTATGGTTCGATAGGGGGGCATAAATCGACTAAATCCTTATCTGGCAAGAGATTTAATTGATTAGTTCGCTCCAGACCGCAAACAATTGACAAAAATTGCGGCAATGTCTGTCTCTATAAAGGTTTCATTCCTTATAACCCCGTCCATTGCATAAGACAAACCGAAGAACCCTAATCCCTTACAAAAAAATACTCCGAAATCCTCGTGAACTTTATTTTAAGTCACCATGCCGAAGAAAAAATTATTCAACGCCAAATCTCTTTAAAAATATTGCAGGACATCCTCAATAATCCTGAGCAAATTTTAGAAGAAGATGGACTCAAAGTTTATCAAGGTACGTTTGTCGCCATTAACAATAAAACTTATCTTCTGAGAATTTACATTAATGACTTAGTTGAGCCTCAAAAAATTGTTACACTATATGTTACCAGTAAACTTAGAAAATATAGGCAGCTATCAAATGAAAGCTAAATATGATGCTGAAGTTGACGTTTTAACAATTACCTGGCATGACACACCCGTAGAAGAAAGTGAGGCAATCAGTCCGGGGGTTATTCTTGACTATGATCAAGCAGGTAATGTAATCGGGATTGAAATTCTTAATGCTTCTCGAAAAATCGAGAATTTTTCTCCGAATGTGCAGGTAGCTATAGCGTTTTTCAGTCTGCTGAGGTACAAAAGTTATGGGTTTTAGGCAAAAGGCAAGAGGCAAAAGTCAAAAGGGAAGAAAAATATGTGTACCTCACTAGCTTATAGCGGTGTGCAGTCGTATTAGGTACAGTGTCACAAGCTATAAACCATGCTAGGCAAAGCTTGGTCTGTATCTCACTCAAGCGCTTACCGCTATA
>NZ_JAPZSO010000097.1:0-24409 GCF_027531715.1 Microcystis sp. LE19-8.1F
TCGCGCACATCTTGAAAATACTGAGTTTGTTTTAATTCATCTAAACTAAACATAGTTTCTATCTCCCGACGATTGAGAAGCGGTAACTTATAAACGAGAATCGTCTCTATTAATTGTAAGAGTTCTTGCGGTTTTTGGTCGGGGGTTAATTCTTGCCTCACTCTTTGGATTAATTTTCGGGTGCTATCAATCGCTTTTGCTTTAGATAGGGTGATTAATTGCACTGTAGCTAAACCAATCGAAGTTTGAGGAATGTTTTCTAATTCATTCAGATAAATCCGTCTGACTCGCTCGGAGTTGAGCAGTTCCCGATAGCGTTGAACTTGATTGGTTTCTACTTGAGGGTTAGGATAAACAATCACACCCCGCCAATCATTGGTTAAGTCAGTTTTACTGAGATATAAGAATATTTCGGTGAAAAAGCGCTGATAAAAAGCCTCATCTTCCTGAAATTGTACCTCACAAAAGTAGATAGGAGTCTGGGGGTTATTATTTTGAGGCAGAAAGACTCCATCAAGACGAAAGGAAAGTTGTTTTACTTCCACTGAGTCAAAGCGGTAGTTATTGGCTTCGCTGATAGGGAGTTGAATTAATTCAAAGAAGATAGAGGGGAATGATTGAAAGAGTTGATAAAAAATCGTGTCAGTTTTCATGCCTTTATTTCTGAACCTCCCCCCTAGGAATATACTAGCTATGGCTAAAAGTCTTGGAGAGCCTGAGTAAAATCTTCTTTGTTAATTTTTTATTATTTCTGTATGGATCAAGTCCAAGAATACTGACTCCTAAAGACCGACTCCTAACCCCCAAACTTTTTCAGCAGACCCTAATTATATATTGGCTTCAAAAACGGGACAATAGCCTTCGGCAACCACTTTAAAACCGTAGAGGGGAGAAGCGGGATTCCAACAGCGCTGACTTTTGTAGTGGACACAGACACGACAGCAATCCATCTCCTCTAAAGCTTTGGTGATACGATTGGGACTCTCGCTTAATAATTCCCGTTGGGAGACTCCCCGCAATAATAATTCTTCCCCTTGCCAGCGCGCTTCCACCAGTCCCGTATCGGCGAAATTACTCCACCGGGGATCCCGGGTGATCGGATCTGGTAAGGTGATAGTGACGATCGAATCCGATTCATTTAATTCTCCCTCATAGTGACTGGGGGCCGGGGGTGTCGGTTGCATAAAGCGATCGCCAATAGGCAATTCCACCAGGGTTCCCACGGACGGAGAATGGAGTTGATAACGGCTTTGTAATTCTTCTAAACTGGTCAAATCCGCTAGATATAGGGGCGAGCCATGGACGAACATGATATGCTGCGGCCGCAGGTTATGGATCAGTTGGGTGGTGTTGCGACTATCGCTATGTTCGGCCAGTAGATAGGTTTCTTGGCTAATTAATCCCGAACGCTGTGCCGCTTTTAATCGGGGATTCTCCAGGTTGATATCGTGCAGGTGTTGGGGAGCTAACATTAACCAAGGTTTATCCCCTTGCAGATATTTACTCACCTCCTCTAGGCGATCGATTAGTAAAATTATCGGAGTGGTTCCCCCTAGAGGTGTCGGTTTTTCTGGCAACCTTCGCAACCGGGGACAGATGCGCTCATCCCAAAATAAGGGCTGATGTTTGGCAAAATTCTGGACAGATGCGGGAAATTGTGGTAAAATTTCTAGGTAGGCATCGCAAGCTTTAGCGATCTTGCCCCCAACCCAGATATCAATGTCGCGGCCTGTGAATTGGTGGTGCGACCGCAGTAATTTTAAAATTTCTTGACCCAATCCCAAAGCGGGGACGGGTAGTAGGACATTTTGACCCTCAGCGATCGCATGATAGATGCGATTCATCAACTGTTTTTCCTGCTGTCGTCGGTGGGGATGGCGCTCTGTGCCGTAACTGCCTTCAATAATCAGCACATCGGGGGACACTCCCCGCAGCAGATCGATCGATAATCCTTCCACCAGTTGAAAATTAGACAGGGAAAAATCGCCGGTATAGAGGACCTTATAGGTGCGTTTGGGGGTTTTGTAGGTGAAGAGAACCACAGCAGCCCCAGGGAGGTGGCCAGCTGGAAAAATCTCGACGGTGAGATCATCAAAGAGAGCGATCGGCGCTCGCCATGGCCAACCCTGACAGAAACTGCCGATTTCCTCGGTAGAATCAGGCCATTGTAGGGACAGCAGTTGTACTGTCACCTCACTGGCATAAACTGGCAATTGGGGATAGGTCTGATGGAGAGCCATTAACCCACGGATGTGATCGCTGTGGGCATGACTACAGAACACCAGATCTACAGGTGGTTTTTTGTTTTGGGTCAGGGGTTGCATATCGGCCAAACCACAATCTAAAAGTATGCGATAGGGACCGATTTTCAGTAGGAGACAAACTCCCTCCGACGCATGACCGACACCAAAAGGTAAACAGGATAAAAGGGATTTTGACCCCCAGATAGCAGTAGAGTGTTGAACCATGGCAACCCTGATCATGATGACTGGTTAGTGAGCGGAACCATTGCCATCGTAGTTATCGCTATCGTAAAAACCGTTGCGGGTGCCGAAAAAGAGACAAGAGACGGTGAATACAGCCGTTAATGCCAACAAGATTAATTTGATGTCCATATAATTAGTGCAACTCCTCAGAGGGTATCTCCCCTCATACTAACCCAACTTTTTCGGTTGTTAGCAGCTAGGTTTTGAATTTGTCCATGGCCGCTCCACCTCTTTTCATAATTAAACCTCTTGCATAATTAATTTTTGAGGGGTCAAAAACGGCAAAAATAAGGATTAAATTGCATAAAATCTGTAAATAGACCATTTAATTAATTATTATTCATTCTTAATTCTCCTGACTACTGACTACTGACTACTGGCTCCTAACCCCAACAACAATTTTTGATTTTTACAAGAGGTCTATTAAACTTGCCAGTAATTTGTGATGATTTCATCAAAAACTACTGAAAATTATCTAAAAACCTAGCATCTTTTGTCATAATAGTCAAGAAAATTTCACAAAAATTTAGCCTGACTTTAAATTCTCCTTTGCTAAAGTGCGACGTAATGATAGGTGTAAATTTTCCCTTTTAGACATGAGGCAAAAGCAAACAAGTTATTCATTTTGATTCAGATTAGCTCAATTCAATTATAGTTGAATTTTACTAGGAGTTTTCGATTAGAGTTGAAGGCTATTTGCTCAGATTATAAACTCAATTAAGGTTTATTAAAATTAAAGTTTGTTAAACTCGGCTAAGTCATTGGTCTTTTCCAGAAGAGGATAACGAATTGCTGTTTGATCGACTAGGCTAGATAAATACTCATAAGTGTGACGAAGTTCATAGGCATTATCATCACTTTTTGCTTGGTTACACTGCCAGCATACCGGTTGTAAGTTGTCAAAATCAAACATTTTTTCTGGACAGCGGGCTTTATTAATTATATGATCGATAGTGACATAATTGGGATGAAAAAATATCTGATTGATTTGATTAATAACTTTTTCCCCTTGAGAATTATTATATTCGTAACCCCTTTTGATAGCTTCTGACTGGGAAGAAGTTTTAAATTCTTCGCCATGTTTCATCTTTTTGCCACAAAAAGGACAGGGTTTTTCTTTGGCCATTATTCGATATTGATTCGGGCTAATTAATCCTTTTTGGGGATGTTCGATAACTGCTAGATGTTGATTAGCATTCCAGATTTCTGCAATTTCATCGGAGCTATATAATTGAGACAACTTTGATTTTGATATTTTAGTCATGGCAGTACATAATAATCATAATAAAGGATATTTAGCCAAGGCTTTATCTGCTGTTTCATGCACATTTTTTGAGATTTTTTCTAACTCTTGTTTTCCTTCTTCAGATATTTTTTGGGCTTTTTCAGACTCAATAATGGCTAAATCAATGGCTTTGACAAGATTTCCCTTATTTAATTCATGCTCAAATAAACTGACAACTTTATAAGTATTATTTTTAAAATCCTGAAGAAGTTCCCAAGAGCTTTTAACCTTTCCCCAGCCGCTATTATAATAGCCCTTTTTTCTCGCTTGTCTTTGTTGCTCTAGGGAAAGGCCATGAAATAGTTCACTATTTCTTTTTTGCCATTGGCGATAGTTTATTTCTTCTAGTAACTTCATGGCTTCAGTTCCTGGTCATCTGCAAAGTAACGAGTGATTTCTTGCCACTTTTTCTCGCCATAGTTATTAATAATATATTTTTTAATATCCCCCAGTTGTCTTCGTAGTTTATCATTAGTTTTTTCCAGAGATTCAACTGTAGATATTGCTCGCTCTTTTATTTGTGTAATCCCATCCTGTTGTTCCTGAATAGTATTTTTTAGATCGCTCACCGCTAGATTATAACTGTCTTTATGAACTAATTCCTTTTCCAGTAAAGCCTGTTGACGTTCCTGGCCAGTTTTAGATAGACTAGCCTTTAACCATTGACCTAAACGATAAATCTCAGATTGATCAAAATCTAATAAATCTTGACGTAACTGCTCTAACTTTTGTAGCAATTCATTAACTTTTTCTTGCCAATAACTGACTTCTTGTTTAAGCTCAACATTCTGGTTGTATAAATTCTGATTACTTTTTCCTAACTGTTCAATTTTGCCCTCGTGTCTGGATATTTGCAAGGACTGATTTGAATTAACTTTGGCTCTCTCATTTCGTTCTTGTATGATAATCTGGAACAATTCCGCCGCTACAGGATCATCAAGATGTTCTACAATCCATTCTAGATGACGTGCTTTTAACCTATCGCTCAAATAGCCCTTGATTTCTATATGTTGTTCTTTCAATAGGGCTAGATTAGATTTAATGGTCATGACCGTAATTCTGACTTTAGTAAACTATCCATAGTTATTTTAGTACAAGTATAAGCTTTTGGAAAAAAGCAATCTTATCGGTCATGGTAGTTTTGCCTGTCTCTGGGAATCAACTCGGACTGACTAAAGAAACAAAAGAAAATGGAAATTTTGCCGATCTAGGGCTGGCCTTTGCTATAAGTGAGCTATATAGCGCCTCCTTGGCTAGTGAGGAAATTCTCAAACGCTAAAGCTGAGAGCTTACCGCTATAAATAAGCACACGAATCACCCAGACAGAGAAAATATCATGCGTATCGCTCACGATGTCACCGAATTGGTTGGCCGCACTCCTTTAGTACAATTGAATCGGATTCCCCAGGCGGAGGGCTGTCTTGGCCGAATTGTGATGAAATTAGAAGGGATGAATCCCGCTGCTTCCGTCAAGGATCGCATTGGCACTCACATGATTAATAGCGCCGAAAAAGCGGGTTTAATCAATCCAGAAACCACGGTTTTAGTGGAACCCACTTCTGGCAATACGGGAATTGCCCTAGCGATGACTGCGGCAGCTAAGGGTTATCGCTTGATTTTAACTATGCCGGAAACGATGAGTTTAGAGCGCCGGGCGATGTTAAAAGCCTACGGTGCTACCCTAGAACTTACCCCCGGTTCCCAAGGTATGAAAGGGGCAATTTTACGCGCTCAGGAAATCGTTGATAGTATCCCAGGCGCTTATATGTTGCAACAATTTCGCAACCCTTCTAACCCAGAAATTCACCGTCTCACCACTGCCGAGGAAATTTGGCAAGATACCGACGGACAGGTAGATTTTATTGTTGCAGGTGTGGGTACTGGAGGCACGATTACGGGAGTTGCTGAAGTGATTAAATCGCGTAAACCTAGTTTTCAAGTAGTCGCAGTGGAACCTTTCAATAGTCCGGTGATTTCTGGGGGTAATCCCGGTCCCCATAAAATTCAAGGTATCGGTGCGGGTTTTATTCCGGAAGTTTTACGCACAGATCTGATTGATGAGGTAATTACTGTCAGTGATGAGGAAGCTTTTCAATTTGGTCGTCGTTTGGCAAAAGAAGAGGGTTTACTTTCGGGGATTTCTTCCGGTGCCAATCTTTGCGCTGCGATTCAACTGGCCCAACGACCGGAAAATGAGGGTAAATTAATTGTGGTGATTCAGCCTAGTTTTGGAGAACGTTATCTGAGTACGCTGATGTTCCAAAATATCGAGGAGCGCGAGTTAACTTTGGTGTAAAAAAATATCCTCCTCAGCCTCTAGCAGTCAGCTTTAGTTGAGGGCTGATTGCTAATAGCAGAGAGCTTTTTAATCATATTTTAAAGAGGGATTTTTTCACCTGTAGGGGTATTTGTAAAGGTTGCGGTTTGATTGCTTCTTTGCCGGAAAAATTATCCAGTAAAGCCGATCGCACTTGTGCATCGGTTTCTCGTGAGAGAAGATAGCGGAAGTATTCTTGGCATTGTTCTCGACGACTGGGGGAAAGTTGCATTTCACTTAAACGTCGGACTGCCATTAAGCGCATTAAGGGATCATTGACTGTTAATTTTTCTAACCAGCGATCAAAGTTTTTGGACTCATTTTGACCGCGATGGTCGAGAAAATGCCATCCTAGTAGGATTAAGGTCAAAACCGTGCCAAATCCTTGCAAAATTGAGGCCAGGGCCAACCAGCGATTTTCGGCATAGGTCCAAATTGCTACAGCGAGATAGGTGGCTAAACTGCCCAAACCGCCACAGACTACCGCTAAAGTTAACTTACCGCTATCGGCGCTGAAAAAAGCACGCCCCCACAGCCACAGCGATGGCCAGTTTTGACCCTGGAGATGGTAAACTCCAATCATCGCCCCCACCCCGGTTAAAGTGGCCAAAACTAACTGCCAATTCCACGCCCAGAGGATCAAAAAACTAGCACAAGCTGCCGCCCATGTCAAGAATTGACGGGTTTTTTTGGCGGCGAGAGTTTTCATGACTCGACGCTGCAGAGCGGGAGAAAAATAGGGAGGAAGGCGGAATACTGAAGACACGGGAAGTTTTTCACTGAGGGTTTGATGATCACTATAGCCTGTTCTCAGGCAGACAGATCATTTTTCTTGGTAAAAATCCTCGTGGGAAAAGAGCGCAGTGCTAGGGTGGGCTAAAATTGCGATCGAGAATCGGCTAAAGTTCAGATTGGCGAGCTTAGGTGTTAAGATTGTTTGCCATCAAACTCAATTTTTTTTAGTAATAAATAGCTGAACAATATTCTGTAAACTTATATATAGAAACCTCAAGAAATATATTAATTTGCTGTCTTTAGGGCAGCAAGCTCTGATAGACGATCTAGAGTATTAAGTATAAATACCGCAACTAATTTTACCTAGTCACGCCAGCTGTCTAACTCATCTATATCACTTCCGAACAGAGTTAGAACTTCCTTTGTCTCGGTGGAGTCTTGCGGGAATTTTACCTTAAGGAAAATCTCGATAATTTTGAGTCATGATTCACTAGAATCCTCAAATATTCCATAAACTGGCGAGTTTTAAGAAACCTAGGAGGTTCATCGCTATGAAAAGCCGTCTTGTTGTTTGTTGTGATGGAACTTGGCAAGATTTAGGACAAGGTTATCCTACCAATGTTGTCAAAATGGTGCAAGCTATCACGCCACTTGATGATAGTAAGGGCAACCCCATCCGTCAAATCATCTACTATGACGAAGGCATTGGGACAAAACAAACTAATGCCGAGGTGACTGATACTTTAATTAAAATTGGTGGAGGTGCTTTAGGCATTAGCATTGATCATAAGATTGAGGATGCCTATCGTTTTCTGTGCTTAAACTATCAACCTGAAGATGAAATTTATCTCTTTGGGTTTAGTCGGGGAGCTTACACTGTACGCTGTTTAGCTGGGTTAATTTATAATTGTGGTTTGTTGTATCGAGAATTTATCCGACAAATCCCCAAAGCCTACGAAATTTACCGAGAAAAACAAGACCCAAATAACGCACCTAACGGTAAAAATGCCATTGATTTCCGTAATCAGTATGGACGACGAGTTCCCATTAAGGCCCTATGCTGTTGGGATACGGTTGCTTCTTTAGGTATCCCCGATATCGTTCATTCTCTGCACTTGGATGAAAAGTTCAACGAACGTTATCGCTTTTATGATTCGACCATCAATCCTACAATTGAAAAGGCGTTTCATGCAGTTGCCATTGATGAAATTCGTAAAGTCTTTGATGTAACGCTAATGCGTCCCCATTCTACCCAGATCAGACAACAAAAAGAACAAGTGGTTCAAGTTTGGTTTCCGGGGGGTCATGGTTGTGTTGGTGGAGGTTCTCAGGAAGAATCTGGCCTATCCGATGGAGCTTTATTGTGGATGATGGAACAAGTCGAAACCTTGGGTTTGGTCTTAGATAAAAGTTATATTCAACATGAAGTTCATCCCAATTGTAGTGCGCGTTTTGATAATACGTCAAAATGGCCATTTAATGTAGCGGGAACAGCACCTCGCCAATTTGAAGGGGATGTTAGCAATTTGCATGAAAGTGTTAAAAATCGCTGGATAGACCTGAATCTTAATCCCCCTTATAAACCCGCTATTCCCGAAATTCAAATGATGCTTGAGAAAGATATTGGTGCTTTGAGAAAGAAAGAAATAGTCTCTGTTTAGCACCTCTCTACCTCAAAAATGTCGCCTACACTTTACCTACATAAACACTCATAATCTGAACTAATTAGGAGGATTTGCCATGAAAGTATCACAGAACTGTATTGATCTGATCAAAAAGTGGGAAGGTTGCAAGCTTACCGCTTATAAGTGTCCGGCTGGCGTTTGGACAATTGGGATTGGAACAACTTGTTATCCTGATGGACGACGTGTTCGGGAAGGGGATAAGATTACTGATCAACAGGCGGAAGGCTTCCTTATCAATGAATGTGAGGAAAAAGCCAAAGCTGTGGATAAATTAGTAAATGTTGATCTTCATCAAAATCAGTTTGATGCTTTAGTTTCCTTTGCTTATAACGTAGGCATCGGAGCTTTTAAAGAAAGTACCTTACTACGTCTGTTAAATCAGCCAAATTATAACGAAGCGGCTAATCAGTTTAAAGAATGGAATAAAGCAACCGTAAACGGACAAAGAGTGGTTCTTGAAGGGTTAGTTAATCGCCGTAAAGATGAAGAAGAACTATTTCGTAAAACAGATGGGTTTGGTGAACCTATTGATCTAGAACCCTCTCCCCAAAGTTCCGCTACTTGGCTTAAAGGATTCTTAGAAAATCAAAATACCGTTGTTGTGGCGTATAAGGCTGACCAAGTTGTCGAAATTATTACCCTAAAAAGTCCTCTTAAAGAAGATTTAATTGATGTATTGCGACAATATCCTAATGCTCAGAATTTCCATATCGCCGCACCAAATGAGCAAATTCCAGCAGGTAATCGAGTTGAATTTGAGGGGCGTACTCAAGCTCTATCGAGGGTTGCCAATCCGCCTACTTTAGAGCGAGGATTACTGTTAAAAGGAATGACTGATAATGATGCAGGAATCTCTAGCAAAGATATTGCAGAAATGCAACAACGTTTGAAAGATTTAGGCTACTATAACGGAGAAATTGATGGGGATTTTGGCAGTGGTACTGATAATGCTGTCAGACGATTCCAAGCAGATGTTTTTGGTCACTCCGAAGCAGATGGGAAAGTCGGACCAAAAACTTGGGCTAAATTGTGGGGAGAAGAAACAACACCCCCACCTACTCCTCAACCTGCTCACGGAACTTATCTCCGACTGACTAAAACTAACCAGAAAGACGGTGATGGTTTATATATTCTCATTTTGGAATATATCAAGAATGGACAGGTAAAAGATCATCTTAAAGTTTGCTCTGGACAACCGAGTAACCAACTATTCCGTACAGGTCCTCAAAGTGTATCGGGTTCCATGGAACCGCTGCCTGAAGGCAAATGGTACATTAATGACATTCTCTGGGCAGGTGGCAAAGATAAATATGGACCGACTGTTTTTAGTAATGGTCTGGGTCCAGTTACTACCCCTATCAAATATGTCGGACCGAATTCCACACGGCGAAGTGCTATTGAAATCCATATTGATTGGAATGGAAAATATTGTCATGGTCCCTGTCCAGGAACGGCAGGTTGCCTTGGTATCTACGATATTGCTGATTACAAGAAATTAGTTAGTTGGCTAGGAGATACTAATCCCCATGATCTATATGTGGATTGGGGTCTAGGAACTTGTCCTCAACCTTAATAATAACTCACTCAAGGGTGATCATAATGATCTTTTATAGTGATCACCCTACTCTTTTTTGATTCGGTGATTTACTCACGAACAATGTACAAACTTTTACTGGCATCAGCCTTACAACAGGTAATGCAAAACACAAATCTCCCTATAAACATAGACTCAAAACTAATCTGGAACGATACAGGAATTAATCTTGTCGCTGGACAAGAATATCATTTTCAAGCAACAGGTCAATGGACAGACTGGACAATTACCTCTAATGCTGATGGTTATGAAAGTACTAATTTCTTTCTGAAACTATGTGAAAGACTACGACGAATGCCTAATTCACCTTGGTTTTCACTGATTGGTTCAATTGATAAAGATCAAGATAGTTTGTTCCTCATTGGCACAAATAAACAGTTTACAGCACCAAAAACAGGACGGCTTTACTGCTTTGCTAACGATGTGATCATCGCCTATGCTAATAATCGAGATAGCATCCAACTCACTGTAACTTCCTTAACTTGACAAAGGGAAAATATCCTATTTGTTAACTGTCTGCTGTTGTTAAAGTAACCTGTCCAGAATCAGGCAAAAAAGGATCAAAAATGATGACTACTCAAAAACTGAAAGCTCTAGTCAATACTGTTATCAAACAATCTACCCTAGATAGCAGTCAAATTACTGATCCTACTCAAAAATTTTCCTTGACAGCAGGAGATAAAATTGAGATTAATGATTACAAATCTGCAGCCAATAACCACTGGGAATTAGAATTAACAACCCCTGTTAATCAGATGGCGAAATGGTTCGCTTATATTCCCCATGTCGAAATTAAAAGTAATGACCCTGTGGCCAAGATATTACAAGACATTAAGCAGTCTCAATTTAAGGTGTATCATCGACCAACAGAACAAGATGGAGATGGATTGGGGATTCCCCCTAATGGACAAGACAACCGTTCAGAAAGAATTTGTCCTGTGTACGTTCTTAGTCCGAGAAGACAAACAGATTCTTTAGTTAGACAAATGATTACACTGCTTCCGGTCAAGGATACAGCGTTCATTATTGCAGAACGATTGCTACAATATCCCGAAGATTATCTCCCCACTATTTCTCAATTTGAAAAAGCGGTCATCGTCCAATCTTTTGTTGGTGTCGGTCCTCCTCAACCAAATCCAACTCCTTATCCAGATTGGGCAAAAAAAAGACACGACAAAGAGTTGTGGAGACTCGAACAATCTATCCGTCTATTACAGTCGATGAATCGAAAAATCTCAGCGGTGGTTTGTGCGATGGGAGATTCTCAAAAACATTCATCCAAAGATGTGCGAGAAACAATGCAAACAAGATTATACAATCTTCTGGATAAGTATAATCTCTCGGCTCTCAAACAGCCAATTACTTGGGGAGCAGATGAATTAGTAGCAATGGGAATCGCTCAAACCCTTCCCAAAACTAAAGTGCGTGTCCATATCTCTAATAAGGAGACTGAAATGTGGTACGACGGGCGACGACCACCCAGAGAACTTGTGACT
Source organism: Microcystis sp. LE19-8.1F (assembly GCF_027531715.1). Lineage (NCBI taxonomy): Bacteria > Bacillati > Cyanobacteriota > Cyanophyceae > Chroococcales > Microcystaceae > Microcystis > Microcystis sp. LE19-8.1F. The sequence continues at coordinate 11,599 of NZ_JAPZSO010000097.1, forward strand.
GAAAAATTACAAGCAGTTGGGTTAGAAGAATCAGAAAATGACTGGGATTTCGAGGTCGCTATCCTAACTCGTCGTCGAAATGGTAGTATTGATGATTATCAGAAAGACGACAAGGAACAAGCGAAGTTAGATGAGCAATTTCTGGCTAAATACAAGAACTATTCTTCCGAGCAGCGCGCTAAATTAGTCATCATTGATGGCCGACTTTTTAATGGGGCTTGGAATGCCACTTCTGTGTTACCTTATGATGATTTATTGGCCTTCGGTAGTTGGGGAACATTTGGCAATTGTGTTGGCTCAACTTTGGCGGTGGCAAAAATTCTTTTCTACGCTAAAAATCCCGCCGCTCAAAGACAACTTTATTTAGAAGCCATTGCTCATGATGTTTTTGCTAATGGCTATAAAGAAGTTCAACGACCCGAAGAACCTAAAAGCTTCTGTAATCAGCTAAAAAATCAAACAGGAATCACTTTCAATCATTACGAAGGATATGATAATCCTGCTACGGTCAAAAAAGTCTTTGAGGTCTTAAATCGGCACGTTAATGTCAGAATGCAGGAACATTTTACAGCACTTCCCCTTGTTAATAACCGAGTCTTCCGAATTACCCCGCAATTTTGGCGCACTTTTGAGAGTGAAATCCACATCTGGCCAAGATTACCAGAGGAAATTCATAAAGTTGGTATCTATCGTACCGATCTGGAAGCGATCGCTTTTAATCCTTCATTGGGCGATCAATTCGTCTAACAGTAAATTTTTCAACAATCCCATAGGAGAAATGCCATGACTTCCTTACAAATTATCAATCCTACCAATCATGCTCGATTTGAATGTCTAAAACCTGTTACTTTTACAGGCAAAGTCCCCACTGAAATGGTCACTGTAGAACTCAAAGCAGACGAAAAATATCCCCTGGGCAGTGGTCAGGTTAAAGCGGATGGTTCTTGGTCGATTACTTATTCAGGATTTACCAATATCGGTGGGCGCAAAATTACCGCCATCGGTTTTGATCAAGGAAATCAAAAAAAGGCAGAAACCAGTATCTATATTAATGTTGTTTCCGCCACGGATGGACTTGATAAAATTATCCAGATTGCCGCTAATTCCCAAATAGCCCGTTATCACTGGCTCGATCGAGGAGTTGCCCCCAAAGGTTACATTAAAGGCATGGCAGTTGTCTACGCTAAAGTTTATTGCCAGTTGAAAGCAGGTAATCCCTTTGCCAAAGAAATGGCGAAAGCTAACACAGGAAACTCCGATAAAGATGCCTTAGCACACTATGCTCAAAAATTCGGTTATTTAGGGATGAATAATAGCGTGGCAGGGGTTGATACCCTCAGACATTTATTTGTCTTGCTAATAGGGTTAGGAATGCGGGAAAGTTCTGGAAAATACTGTGAAGGACGTGATCGTTCAGCCAGCAATACCACTGCTGAAACGGCGGAAGCTGGATTATTTCAAACAAGCTATAATGCCCGCAGTGCTAGTCCATTATTACCACAGTTATTCGAGCAGTATTTAGCCAATTCATCAGGGTTTATCGAAATCTTTAAGGAAGGGGTTACTTGTCCTCCTCAAGACTGGGAAAACTATGGAGAAGGGAAAGGAAAAGAATTTCAACGCTTGTCGAAAGCTTGTCCGGCTTTTGCCGCAGAATTTGCTGCTATTGGCTTAAGAAATCTCCGAAAACATTGGGGGCCAATTAACCGCCTAGAAGCGGAAATTCGTCCTGAAGCTGATGCTATGTTACAGGAGGTTCAGAAGATTGTTGATCAATTGAATCTTTGTTCATTGTTTTAATTATCTTTTTTTCTATCTCTCAAATAAGGGAAAGGAGGGAGTTATGAAACTGCTCAATACTCTAATTGCTGGTGGATTATTAACTATTAGCTTTTTAGTCATTCCTGTGGCAACCAAAGCTCAGAACTTTCAAGAAAAAGTGGCTGAAAACGCTGTTAAAGAATGGCAAAATTTTCATAATCCACCCATTGTTGTCAGAGCTAAAGCAGATACTGAAATACGCAGAGATACAGGAACAGCTGAAAGACCTCTAGAATATGCTCAATGCAACATAGTTAATCGTTACTGGCGCAGTGTACAAACACCCCCTAGAGGTGACTTTTGTAGATTACCCCAAATAGCAAATAAAAATCAAGGAGGCTGGGATAATTATCCTTGGTCAGCCGCTTTTATTTCTTTTATTATGGAACAATCAGGGGCAGGTGATCAGTTTAAATATAGTGTCCGTCACGCTACTTACATCGTTGATGCTGTCAGAAATCGGGACAATCCTCATGCTTCTTTTCGAGGCTATCCCATTGATTGGATTCGTCCATCTGTTGGCGATCTAATCTGTGCGCCGCGAGGAAAAAATGCGGGTTTAACCTATCCACAGATTATTGATAAAGGAGATTTTGAATCTCATTGTGATATTGTGGTTGCCAAAAATAACAATCAATTAGAAGTCATCGGTGGGAATGTAGGAGATAGTGTGGCAAAAACGATTGTTTCTCTAGACGCTCAGGGACACATCAAAGTCACCAAACCTGATTTCAGACCTTGGTTTGTGGTTATCAAAAATAATCTCAGATAAGGTGCAACCCTTGAAGTGATGGCAAACTTGAAATCTTTAAGGAGAAAAGGCGATACAAATGGGAGAATCCTGCGCTTTTCCTCCCCTATAGTTAAGCGTATTGTAGCTTGATAAGACTATTATTTCCCAGCGATAGCTCAATGGATTGAGGGAAATATTCCTGCTGCCATTGTCCGGCACTAACAGCAGCGGTCAAAACCACCATTCTAACGATCGCCAGTGGGAGAGGAAATATTATCTTTAACGATCCCAACCAGAATGATGACAGGGGCTATATTAACGACAAAATCAGCGATAAAAGTCCCAATCGCCAAGATTAGGCGATAATAGTCCCAAAAACTCCCTAGCCATGCCGGTCTCATCGAGATGATCTGCATAAAAATTTAAGAATGATCCCCGTCTGGTGATAGACTTTTGACTGTTAAGGAAACAAACTCACTAGATAAATCATAGATTCAGTTGTAGGGAGGATCATCGAGTGGAAAGTACGCTAGGGTTAGAAATTATCGAAGTGGTCGAACAGGCTGCCATTGCCTCCTCGAAGTGGATGGGTAAAGGCGAAAAAAATACCGCCGATCACGTCGCTGTAGAAGCGATGCGCGAACGGATGAATAAAATCCATATGCGCGGTCGCATCGTTATTGGAGAAGGGGAAAGAGACGAAGCTCCCATGCTCTATATTGGCGAAGAAGTGGGTATCTGTACCCAAGCTGATGCCAAACAATATTGTAATCCCGACGAATTAGTCGAAATCGATATCGCCGTCGATCCCTGCGAAGGCACTAACTTGGTTGCCTACGGTCAAAATGGTTCCATGGCCGTGTTAGCGATCTCCGAAAAAGGTGGGTTATTCGCCGCTCCTGACTTTTATATGAAAAAATTAGCCGCTCCCCCAGCAGCTAAAGGTCATGTGGATATTAATAAATCGGCGACGGAAAACCTGAAAGTTCTTTCCGATTGTCTCAATCGTTCGATCGAAGAACTGGTGGTAGTGGTTATGGATCGTCCCCGTCACAAGGAATTAATCCAAGAAATCCGCAACGCCGGGGCCAGAGTTCGTCTGATCAGCGATGGTGACGTATCGGCCGCTATTTCCTGCGCTTTTTCGGGAACTAATATTCATGCTCTCATGGGTATCGGTGCCGCTCCGGAAGGGGTAATCTCGGCGGCGGCTATGCGTTGTCTAGGCGGTCACTTCCAGGGACAATTAATCTATGATCCCGAAGTGGTCAAAACCGGTTTAATCGGCGAAAGCAGAGAGGGTAATCTCGCTCGTCTGCAAGAAATGGGCATCACTAATCCCGATCGCGTTTACGGTTGCGAAGAATTAGCCAGTGGCGAAACCGTCCTCTTTGCCGCCTGTGGGATCACCCCCGGCACCCTGATGGAAGGGGTACGCTTCTTCCATGGTGGCGCTCGTACCCAAAGCTTGGTTATCTCCACCCAATCGAAAACCGCTCGCTTTGTCGATACCGTTCACCTGTTCGACCGACCCAAATACATTCAACTGAGATAATTCTCTGACCGGGTGGGGTGGCCATGGCTCACCTCGCCCCCATTGGTAAAAATATATAAAGTTTTTTTTCAAACATCTTTTATTTGCATCCCGATGGGGACTAAATTGCAACAATTAGAGACATAACGCACTGATCTTTATCAATAATTTTTGTAGCCTGAGCAACATTTGTAGGAGAACATAAATGAATATTGCTGTAGTGGGCTTGAGTCACAAGACAGCCCCTGTGGAAATTCGCGAAAAATTGAGTATCCCGGAAGCGAAAATCGAGTCCGCCCTTACCCACCTCAAGGGTTATCCCCACATCCAAGAGGTGGCTATTATCAGTACCTGTAACCGTTTGGAGATCTACGCCGTGGTTACGGATACGGAAAAGGGCGTGGTGGAAATTACCCAGTTTCTCGCTGAAATCGGGCATATTCCCCTTAATGTCCTGCGTCGTTATCTGTTTACCCTACTGCATCAGGATGCTGTCCGTCATCTGCTCCGGGTGTCGGCTGGTTTAGAAAGTCTTGTCCTCGGTGAAGGGCAAATTCTCGCTCAAGTTAAAAATACCCATAAATTAGCTCAAAAGTACAATACTATCAGTCAATTACTCGATCGCCTGTTTAAACAAGCGATGACTGCCGGTAAACGCGTCCGCACGGAAACCAGCATCGGCACGGGAGCCGTATCGATCAGTTCGGCGGCGGTGGAGTTAGCCCATGCTAAGGTGGCAGACCTCAGCGGCAAGAAAATCGCTATTATCGGGGCAGGGAAAATGTCCCGATTATTAGTTACTCACCTTCTGGCTAAGGGTTCTCAGCAAATTGCGATCGTCAATCGCTCCCAAAGACGGGCCCAGGAGTTGGCCCGTGAATTTCCTCACCTACCGCTGCAACTATATGGCTTAGAAGAGATGATGACTACCGTAGCGGCATCGGATATCGTCTTTACCAGTACCGGAGCCACGGAACCAATTTTAACTAAAACTTTATTGACAGAAGTGACGATTTCTGCTAACTCGCTGATGTTAATCGATATTTCCGTTCCCCGCAACGTCCATACCGACGTGAAGGAATTGGCACAAGTGCAAGCTTTTAACGTCGATGATCTCAAAGCGGTGGTTGCCGCCAATCAGGAAAGTCGCCGTCAGATGGCTAGGGAAGCAGAGGCACTCCTAGAGCAGGAAGTGGAAGCTTTCGAGCTTTGGTGGCGTTCTTTGGACACTGTACCGACAATTAGCTGTTTAAGAAGCAAAATTGAAGATATTCGCGAACAGGAATTAGAAAAGGCCCTCTCCCGTCTGGGGACGGAATTCGCCGAAAAACACCAAGAAGTTATCGAAGCAATGACCCGCGGTATCGTCAATAAAATCCTTCACGAACCCATGGTACAACTGCGCGCCCAACAGGATATCGAAGCCCGCAAGCGCTGTTTACAATCCCTGCAAATGCTCTTTAACCTCAGTGTCGGGGAGGAATATAGTTAGGGACTGGTAATCCACAAAAATTAAGGGCGATTCTATTGGTCTGTCAAGGTGATTTTGAGGGATTGGGAGCGGATAATTTGGCAGCATTCCCCTATCCACAATTTCAAGATTGACAGACCACTAAGCTGTTGACTCTCTAAATCACTCGTTAAGGCTGTCCATGAGTGCCGGAGTTGGCAGCAGGGAGCGGTATAATTGATAGTTAGGTGTACCGGGAAGGAGTTCTGTGGTATTGATTCATAACTGCTACTAGATGACCAGATGGCAACGTTCCTTACTGATTCTGCTGATATAGCCAGAGTCTACTACTCTTCAAGATTGAACTTGAAACAGCGTAGTCAGTTGGGTCAGTTCTTGACCCCCGCAACTGTTGCGCGTTTCATGGCAGGACAATTCAACAACCTGTCTGGTCCTATTCACCTTCTAGATGCTGGGGCTGGAATTGGAACTTTAACTGCTGCTGTAGTAGAGCGGTTACTGGCAAACCCCGATCAGGTTAGTAGTTGCAGCATTACAGCATATGAAGTCGAACCAGTCTTCTTCCCCTCGCTAAATCAAACCCTCACAGAATGCTGTGCCGCTTTGAACGGAAAAGGAATTCAAGCAGATTATTGCTTGCGGGGGGAGAATTTCATCAAAGCTAGTAGTGAAATGAACTTGCCACTCTTTAAGAAGGTAGTTCCGGGCTTTACTCATGCGATTCTGAATCCACCTTATAAGAAGATTCACAGCCAATCAGCAGAAAAGAAAGTTCTTGCAAGTATTGGGATTGATACTGTAAATCTCTACAGCGCATTTGTTTGGCTTGCCATCGTACAACTTATAGACGATGGCGAAGTGGTTGCGATTACGCCGAGAAGTTTTTGCAATGGCAAGTATTTTCGCCCTTTCCGAAAAGCCTTCCTAGAATATATGAAACTAGATAAAATTCATATATTTGAGAGTAGATCAGCAACCTTCTCAGAAGATGAGGTATTACAGGAAAATATTATTTTTCACGCCCTAAGATCTAAACAAAAACCTAGCACTGTAAAAATAACCAGTAATTCTGAGATGGCATTAGACGAGATTTCAGAATCTAGATATGCCCCCTATGACGAAGTGATTGAGCCGAATGATTCTGAACAGTTTATTCATATTGTTACAAATTCTCTCAAGAATTCCTTGAGAGTTCAAATGAATAAAATGCCCTGTACATTAGATGAGATAGGCTTAGAAGTTTCCACTGGTCCAGTTGTTGATTTTCGCCTGAAATCGTCTTTAAGAAACCATTTGAGTGATAGAACTGTTCCCCTACTTTATCCAGAATCTGTAAAAGTCAGGAAAGTAGTATTTCCTCCTGATAATCCCCGCAAGCCCATTGCGGTAGAAAAAAATAACGAAACAGAAAAATGGTTAATTGAGCCTGGCTGGTATGTTTTGACAAAACGTTTTTCATCCAAAGAAGAAAAGCGTCGTGTTGTTGCTGCTGTGTGTTCTCCTATTGGTTCAAAATCTCTAGGTGTCGAAAATCATCTTAATTATTATCATGCTAAAGGCAGAGGAATGCCTCCTGATGTAGCTAAAGGGTTAGCCGCATTTCTTAATTCAACTTTATTTGATAGCTACTTTCGTCAATTTAGTGGAAATACACAAGTCAATGCTACCGACCTTCGTAGGGTTAAGTATCCATGTAAAAATGACTTAATCCAAATAGGAGTTCAAGTTGGGGACAATGACTTAAACCAAGAAGAAATCGATCAAGTTGTACATGAAGTTCTATCAATTATGGATGAAGCAAGTGCCGCAGTTCAAGCAAACAAACGAATCGAAGAAGCACTGACAATTCTCAAGGCTATCTCTGCTCCTAGAGCGCAACAGAATGAAAGGTCTGCACTATGCTTACTTGCGTTAGCAGATATTCAACCTGATAAACCCTGGAGCCAAGCTACTGCACCAAAACGCGGAATTACAGAAATGATGGATTGGTTCCGTGATCATTACGGAAAACAATATGCACCAAACACACGCGAAACTGTTCGAAAACAGACAATGCATCAATTTGTGCAGATGGGACTGGTGGTTCAGAATCCAGACAAACCAGACCGACCAATTAATAGCCCTAGGTGGTGCTACCAACTTGATCGGCAAGCGTTATCACTGCTTCAAGTTTATGGCTCTGAGCAGTGGGAAGAAGCTCGTAGAAATTATGCGCTTTCAGTGACTAATTGGTTGCAAGCCAGGAATCGAAATCTGCCCATGATTCCTATAACCTTACCCGATGGTCGGGCGATTCAGCTTTCATCAGGTGGGCAAAATATTTTAATTAAAGACATCTTAGAAAGCTTTTGTCCAAGATTTACGCCAGGGGGCGTAGTTCTATATATTGGCGATGCTGGTGATAAATTTATAATCAACGAAACACAAAAATTCCGAGAAATGGGGATTGAATTAGATCCTCACGGGAAAATGCCTGATCTTGTTATCTATCATAGATACCAAGATTGGCTTGTCCTTATAGAAGCGGTGACGAGTCATGGTCCAGTGAATTTGAAACGCCACAATGAACTAAAGCAACTTTTTCAATTAAGCTGTAAGGGTCTTGTCTTTGTTACTGCTTTTCCCAGTCGTAGGGAAATGACTCGTTATCTTGCTGAAATTTCCTGGGAAACAGAAGTTTGGGTAGCTGATCAGCCCGATCACATGATTCACTTCAATGGAGAGAGATTCCTAGGTCCATATTAGAACCCAGAAAAGCGTTCTTAAAGATATCAGTTGTGAAAGTACACCTAACTTCACCGTTAGGTGGCTTAGGTTTTCTATTGGGACAGTGCTTCTAGGTTATTTTTGATCCTAAATCCTGTTTTGCAAAGCTGATAACAATCAATCATAAGTGACAGTACACGACAGTGCGATCGCTGTAGGGGGCGTTCCCTGATGCAAGTCCTACTGCTCCACCAATAGATTTTTGGGAACGCACCATGCTCATTCATTGAAGCTGTGAGTCTAAGAGTGCGATGTCGAAGCCACTGCCTAACAGTACGTCAATCTTGTCGGGTGCGAAGCATGAAATGTAAAGCACCTTTTGAGTGGAATACTAGAAACCTTCTGCGGTGATTATGCCAATATTGAGGTGATTAAACCCCGCAGTGCGCTATTAAGTTTCATTAAACCTCTTGCATAATTAATTTTTGAGGGTTCAAAAACGGCAAAAATAGGGATTAAATTGCATAAAATCTGCAAATAGACCATTTAATTGATTATTATTCATTCTTAATTCTCCTGACTACTGACGACCGACTCGGCTCTTCTGGTTTCTGTGTGAAAACGAGGTCTATACTGAATAGTTTCTTCGGCGAAATAGTCCTAAAAGTTTTGCCCGATAAGCACTTCACGATTCCATAAGCAAAAATTATCACACAAACCCGACAAGAGCCATGAATCCTGACTCCTGACCCCTGACTCCTAATCCTAACAACAATTTTTGATTTTTACAAGAGGTCTATTTTTAACTTGACGTAAGCGGTCAGGGATTGAGATAATCTAACAAGTATGTACGACAATGAAATCCTAGACTCTAGCAACTCCTTAAATAATCCTCTCGATGGGAGCGCTCCGGATCAAGCAGCGGAAATCCCCCCCGATCCAGAGGAAATGCTGTCATTGCTTACTTCTGCTCATGTCAGCGAGAGAATGATCGCCGCCCGCGCCTTTTGTGAATTGCGTGATGAAAGAGCGATCGCCCCGTTACTAGAAATGTTAAACGATGTCTGTCCCCTAGTGCGTGTCAGTGTCGCCTACGCTTTGGGCAGAAATCCCAGTCTTAACTCTGTGGAACCCTTAATCGATTTACTGACCAGAGATTGGAATGGTTACGTCAGAAAAGGAGTAGTTTGGGCCTTGGGCAACTGTGGCGATCGCAGAGCGATCGAGCCTTTGGTTCATGCTCTTAAAACTGATATTTCGGCGGTGCGATTATGGGCGGCCAGTAGTTTGGCCCAGATTGCCAAGGTCAATTATGAAGCTATCATCACCGTCTTGCCGCCTTTAATCGAAGGATTGCGCCGAGATTTAATCGCCGCAGTGCGGAGTAATTGCGCCTGGTCAATCGGTCAATTATGCCGAGAATTGCCCTTCAATGTTATTTATGCCACGGCGATCGATGCTTTGATCGAGGCCTTGGTGGAAGATGAGGATTTAGGTGTCAAGGAAGATGCGAGAGGTGCTTTATTAAAAGTGGGCGACCCGAGAGGATTACAATTGATCGAGGAATTAGAGCTTGAAGGAATTATCTAAACCGCTAATTTTGGGCGTTACGGGGGCATCGGGGCTGATTTATGCCGTCCGTACTCTCAAATATCTACTTTTAGCCGACTACACGATCGATCTAGTGGCTTCCAAATCAGCTTACACTGTCTGGCAAGCAGAAGATAATGTGCGGATGCCTCCAGAACCGGAACTGCAAGAACAATTTTGGCGCGGCCAATGCGGGGTGATGGAAGGGGGAAAATTACGCTGTCATCGTTGGGGGGATGTGGGGGCAACAATTGCCAGTGGTTCCTATCGCACCCTTGGTATGGTAATTATTCCCTGTAGCATGAGTACAGTGGCTAAATTAGCGGGGGGGTTAAGTTCCGATTTGCTAGAAAGAGCGGCCGATGTGCAGATTAAGGAGGGCAGAAAATTGGTTTTAGTGCCGCGAGAAACCCCTTTTAGTTTAATTCATCTGCGTAATTTAACCACTTTAGCCGAGGCGGGCGTTAGAATCGTGCCAGCAATACCGGCATGGTATCACCATCCCCAATCGATCGAGGATTTGGTCGATTTTGTCATCGCTCGTACTCTCGATCAGTTAGATATCGATTGTGTGGCCATTAATCGCTGGCAAGGACATTAACAGTGATCAGTTATCAGTGGGTAAGTTATCAGTGGGTAAGTTATCAGTGGGTAAGTTATCAGATTGGAGTTTTAAGTGAGCAGTATGTGTTAAGTGAGCAGTATTAAATAGCTGGTTATAATTAAATTGAAGATAGATTTTGGGTTCGATCCCCCCTTAATCCCCCCTTAATAAGGGGGGTGTCTGACAGTTTTTAACACCTAACTACTTAAATAGCAGTTTCTTGCCATCTTTTCACTGTTTACTGATCACTGTTTACTGATCACTGTTTACTGATCACTGAATCAAGGGAGGTAAAAATGGGCTGGATTATGGTCTTATTTGCGATCGCTGTGGGCGGATTACTGATCTGGCAGAATCTGGGGGTGATCACTTTGGTCTTTTTTGGCGGTATTATGACGGTAAAACTGCCCCTAGCGGTCTGGGTGTTACTTTTCACCCTAGCGGGAATTATCAGTGGTTTAACCCTGCAATTTCTCTATAGTTTTGGTCGTCCTTTGGCTGCCCCAAAAGCTTCCCCTCCTATAGCCAATAATCCTACAGTTCCACCCCCATCTCCCCGACCTACCTATATTCAAGATACTACTGCTTCTGCACGGGGTAACGATTGGGAAAGAGATAGCGGTGATGATTGGAATTTTGATACACCCCCCCTTCGACGTAGCTCAGGGCAAGCCGAAAAACCGACGACCATTCAGGATCGGGAAGAATTCCCGCCTAGGGTTGCCGATTGTGAAAAAGTTGACCCTGAGCGAAGCCAAAGGGCGGATTTTGTCAAGCCTCCAAGTGACAGTTCTCAAACTGGCTCAGTTTATTCCTATAGTTACCGCACAGCCAAACAGACTCGCGGGGAAAAAGCCGATCAAGTGTACGATGTCAATTATCGGATTATTAAGCCCCCTACCCAGGATCAAAACCAAGATCGGGAGGTAAACAAAGCGGATGAAGAGGAGTGGATTTAACTTTCCCTTCGACGTAGCTCAGGGCAAGCCCCTCGACGTAGCTCAGGGCAAGGACAGAGTGGAGGTTTCTACCTGAATCCCTCAGAGAAGATAGACTTTTCTGGCCTTGTCTCCTGTCTTACCGAAAATTTGGGTTTAAGGTTCCCCGCACGACCGGGCGGCTTTTAGATAATAGGTTGTCAGTTTAATATTTAATGTGTTAGAATAAGTTTATCCTGTCAAGCCTAGCGTAAATGTTTGTCCTAGAGTTTAAAGTTGAGGCTAAAACAAAACAATATCAAGCTATAGACGATGCTATCCGCACCGCTCAATTCATCCGTAATAAATGTTTAAGGTATTGGATGGATAACAAGGGTGTGGATAAATACGACCTATCGGCTTATTGTCGAGTTTTAGCGCACGACTTTAAATTTGCTGGTGAGTTAAATTCCCAAGCAAGGCAAGCATCGGCTGAAAGAGCATGGTCTTCTATTTCCCGTTTCTTCGATAACTGTAAAAAGAAGGTAGCAGGAAAGAAAGGCTATCCTCAGTTTAAGAAGTTTTCCCGTTCCGTTGAGTACAAAACAACAGGATGGAAGCTTCTTAACCCTAAAACCATTCATTTCAGTGATAAAAAGGAGATTGGAACACTTAAACTAAAAGGGACTTGGGACTTAGGATACTTTCAACAGTCTGACATTAAACGGGTTAGATTAGTTCGTAGAGCCGATGGTTATTATTGCCAATTTATTCTTTCTTGTGATGTTAAAGAAGATGTTAAACCATCGGGTAAGTGTATCGGCTTAGATGTGGGGTTAGCTTCTTTCTATACTGACCACGAGGGTAATAAAGTTGACAATCCTAAATTCTTAAGAAAGTCTGAGAAAAGATTAAAGCGACTTCAAAGACAGTTATCTAAAAAGAAAAAGGGAAGTACAAATCGTCAAAAAGCTAGACAAAGATTAGCTAAGGCTCATCTTAAAATAAGTAGGCAACGTAAAGACTTTGCTGTAAAGTTAGCCAAGTGCGTAGTTCACTCTAACGATGTGATAGCCTACGAAGATTTAAGAATCAAGAACTTAGTCAAGAATCATTGTTTAGCTAAATCGATCAATGATGCGGCGTGGTATCAGTTTCGAGAATGGATAGAATATTTTGGAGTTAAATTCGGCAAGATAACGATTGCTGTCCCACCGAACTATACAAGCCAAAACTGTTCAAACTGTGGTGAAATTGTTAAGAAATCTTTATCGACTAGAACCCATCAGTGTAAATGTGGGTGTGTTTTAGATAGGGATGAAAACGCCGCTATCAATATCCTTAAAAAAGGGTTAAGTACCGTAGGGCATACGGGAACTTTCGGGCTAGATCCGATAAACGCTTGGGGAGAGAATACCTCTACTTTTTCAGAAGC
>NZ_JAPZSO010000153.1:0-14274 GCF_027531715.1 Microcystis sp. LE19-8.1F
TGTGACACTGTACCTAATACGACTGCACACCGCTATAAGCTAGTGAGGTACACATATTTTTCTTCCCTTTTGACTTTTGCCTCTTGCCTTTTGCCTAAAACCCATAACTTTTGTACCTCAGCAGACTGAAAAACGCTATAACTGATAACTGATAACTGATAACTGACTCTATGCTGCCACTTCAGCGCGTTTATAAGCTTCGTCGAGGACTTCTGAGAGAGTTGGATGGGTGTGGATGCGGAAAGCGAGTTCATGGACAGATTTACGTTCAGCGATCGCATTCGCCGCTTCTTGAATTAAATCCGATGCGTGGATACCGATAATATGAACACCGAGTAATTCCCCCGTATCCTGACGATAAACGACTTTAGCGATGCCTTCCGTTTCTCCTTCCGCTAAAGCTTTGGAATTTCCCTTAAAATAGGTCTTGACAGAAGCCACCTTATACCCTTCTTCCTGTCCCAAAGCTTCTGCTTGCGGTTCCGTTAAACCCACATAACTAATTTCGGGGTGGGTAAAAGCGGCGGCGGGAATACTGCGATAATCGATGGTTTTTGGGCGATTACAGATATTTTCAATGGCTATTACCCCTTGACCCGAAGCAGCGTGAGCTAACATCATTTTACCCGTAGCATCGCCCACGGCCCAGAGATGGGGAACTGGTTCACCGTCCTGAATTACCTGCATTTTGTCATTAACAGCAATAAAACCGCGTTTATCCAGTTCTACCCCCACAAATTCTAATCCAAGATTCTTGGTCGCGGGGATTCTTCCTGTAGCGACTAAACAAGCATCTACTTCTAAAATTTCGATCGCTTCTTTGCTTTTTGCGTCCACCAGTTCAATGGCCACAGGATTCCCTGGTTTAATACTTTTTGCCAAAACTCCCACATAAGTCTCGATGTCTCTAGGTTTAATCAGAACTCTTTCCGCGATTTTCGAGATTTCTGGGTCAAATCCCGGCATGAGACTATCTAAAGCTTCGATCATCGTCACTTCACAACCCAAAGCGGTGTATATATCCGAAAATTCCAGACCGATATAACCACTACCGATAATTGCAATCCACTTGGGTAAAGTTTCTAGTCTAACGGCCTCATCGCTGGTAAAAACCGTTTTATGATCGATCTCGATCCCCGGTGGGACAAAGGGAACCGACCCCGGACAGAGCATAATATCCTTAGCGGTGTAGATTTTTTCGCCACTATCCCCGATGACGCTAACTTTTTGCGGGCCGGCGATTTTTCCCCAACCGTGGATAGTATCAACCTTGAGACGTTTAAGACTATTAGTGAGATCGCCTCTAATTTTACTGACAAGGTTGTTAGCATGATTAGCAATTGTCGGACGGTCAAAATTCACGCCACCGATGGCAATACCTAGACTTTTCAGATGGTCACTATCGGCCAATTCGCGCACTCGTCCCGAGGCTGCCAGTAAAGCTTTAGAAGGAATACAACCGCGATTAACACAGGTTCCTCCCATATCTTTGGCTTCGATAATAGCCGTTTTTAGCCCACATTTGACTGCGTGTAGGGCTGCCCCGTGGCCACCAACTCCAGCACCGATAATAATTAAATCGTAGTCGAATTCACTCATAGTCTCTCTGACTCTCAAAGTTAGCATTATCCCATTTTACGATCCACTGCGATCAAGCTGTGCTATCCCGGTCAAAAACTGGAGCCAGTTTTTAGCCATCAGACTCTTGTGCATTGAAACTGGCTATTGGCAATTTTAGGACAAGACGTTACTAGACCTCTGGTAAAAATCAAAAATTGTTGTTGGGGTTAGGAGCCGGTCGTCAGTAGTCAGTAGTCAGGAGAATTAAGCATGAATAATAATTAATTAAATGGTCTATAGCGTTTCCTAAGCTAGTGAGGTACACCTATTTTCTTCCCTTTTGCCTCTTGCCTTTTGCCTAAAACCCATAACTTTTGTACCTCAGCAGACTGAAAAACGCTATATTCACAGATTTTAGGCAATTTAATCTTTATTTTTGCCGTTTTTGAATCCTCAAAAATTAATTAGGGTTTGCTGAATCAAAATATGAATACTAATCCTGCATCGCATCCATAAGTTAGTCTAGTGCTAGGTTGGAGAAATTAGACCTCCTGTCAACACTTTGCCAGATGAGGGGAACATCCTTCTCCTACCATAATTTAGGCTCGAAACCAGGATCATTAATGATTTCTACCGTTTCTCCCGATGGTTTAATCACAAATAAACCTTGTTTATAGGCATAACGATCTACTCTTTCATCTATTTCTATTCCTGCCACTGCACCATAAGCTTGATAGTTTTTATAATGGGGAAATGCTTGTTTAAATCGACTTAATTTTTCTAAAAACTCGTTGACATCATCTTTCGATAAACGAGACTTACATTCTACTAAAACTACCTCGGTTTCATCGACGGCTAAAATATCAATCTCCATGGCTATTCCTTGCCGTTTTACCCTGGCACGACTGTAGGTTTCTTTAACATCGATACCTTGGCCACGAAATAGGCTAATAACAGCAGGTTCGACTAATTCCTCGACAAATCTTCCCCAGCGAGTGGTTAAACTATCCACAGCACGACTGGTATTGGCCACTGTTTTCTCTAGCTCGGCCAAACGGCGATCGGCTTCAGCAGCCCGGCGATCGGCTTCGGCCTTAGCTTCAGCAGCCCGGCGATCGGCTTCAGCCTTAGCTTCAGCAGCCCGGCGATCGTATTCTTGGCGTGATTGTTCAAACTTTTCGTTAGTTTTCTCGAAAAGTTTATAGATATCTTCGATGGTAATCGGTTGAGACATGGTTATTTGTTTTAATCTTTCTTATTTCACTTCTTACTATAATTGTACTAGCAAAGTACAAGTCATTTTAGGGACGGGTGTTAATTCAGCAAGTCAATAGTTACAGCGTTTCTCATCAAGATAAAGTATGACGGGATTGGATATCGACCGGCTACTGTTCCGCAGTTCCGGCGTTCCCTAAAGCTAGAGACTTCCCACCTCACCATGAAGATAACTGCTCTCGATCAAAAACAACCCCTAACCTTTCGGGGATCAAGGTAGTTGTTTGGTCAAAATTAAAGATAGAGATGAGTTGAAAAACTAGGCAAGAGGATCTACACCCATGTCCACTACAGCATTGCCTAAAACGGTGATTTGTTGGCTAAATTCCAGTCTTTGCAGAGCGGTGAGGACGATATTCGCCTCGCGAGTCATTTTGTAGTTAGCGGGGACGGGAACCACAGTTCCTTCCTTGATCGGCTCTCTTATTCTTTGTGTGATAAGTTTAACTTAGATAGGAGAGATCAATCTTTGTTTGTGGTTCGTTCCACGCGCTTGCCAGCAGGACTGTATCTTAGAATACATTTTACCCAGCAAACCCAAGAGAGCCCTTGATCATTTCCGCTAATTGATGCCAGAAACCTAGTTTGGTGTTAAGACTGAGAATACCGTAGGAGCCGGTAATCGGATTGCTGACTTTTTATAATCAGCCTCAGAGGTGATTGTTCATTTAATTTAGAGACTTGCTTACTGCCTTATCTCTTTACCTGCTCATTATGTAACAAAAAATTTAGGATTGCAAATAATTGTTACAAATACTTGACTTAAGATATTTCTATGCCCACAGAAACACAAATCAAAGAAAAAGCGCTAGAGTTGGGCTTCCACGAGGTCGGTATTGCCTCTGTGGACAGCCAAGACTCGGCAGTATCCCATCTAAAAAGCTGGTTAGAGCGGGGTTATCACGCTGATATGGATTGGATGACTAACCCGAAACGACAGGATATCAAAACTCTTTGGCCGGAAGTGCGATCGCTAATTTGTCTCGCCCTTAACTACTACACCCCCCAGCAACACAGTCAAGAACAAAACCATGGCAAAATTTCCCGTTATGCTTGGGGAAGGGATTATCACAAAGTATTAAGTAAAAAATTAAAAGCCCTCAGTCAATGGTTAGAAAGTCAAGGGGAGCAAATTCAAACCCGTTACTATGTGGATACTGGACCAGTACAGGATAAAGTTTGGGCGCAAAGAGCAGGAATCGGCTGGATTGCCAAGAATGGTAACTTAATTACCCGCAATTACGGCAGTTGGGTATTTTTAGGGGAAATATTAACTAATTTAACTTTAGAACCCGATCGACCCCATAGCGCCCATTGTGGCACCTGTAGCCGTTGTTTAAGCGCTTGTCCCACCCAAGCAATAGTTAGTCCCTCTGTGGTGGATGCTAATCGCTGTATTGCCTACCATACCATTGAAAATCGTTCTGTAACTTTGCCTACAGAAATTGCCAAGAATTTACAAGGTTGGGTAGCTGGCTGCGATATCTGTCAAGATGTCTGTCCTTGGAATCAACGTTTTGCCCAAGTTACCGACGTGGAGGATTTTCAACCTCGCCCAGAAAACCTCTCGCCAAGGTTGGATGAATTAGCTAATCTAACTATAGAGGAGTGGGATCGTCGTTTCATCTCGTCAGCCCTACGTCGAATTAAACCCCAGCAGTGGCGACGTAATGCCCAGGCTAATTTAGCTCATTCCCCGAACCCCGCACAAGATGACAATTAAAGTAGTCGTGTTCGATTTTGATGGTACTATCGCCGATACCCACGATACTTTCGTGGAGATTGTCAATCGTTTGGCTAAAAATTTTGGTTATCAACCCGTCAACGAGGAAGATTTGGCCAGACTAAAAAACCTTAGTTCCCAAGAAATTATTAAACAATCCCAAGTTTCCCCCGTTAAAATCCCTTTTTTACTCTATCGAGTTAAACGGGAATTAAATAAACAAATTGAATGTCTGAAACCTTTCCATGGCTGGCATCACTGCCTCGCTACTCTTAAAGAAAGAGGCTATAGATTGGGAATAATAACTTCTAATACCAAAGAAAATGTCACCATCTTTTTGGCAAATAATCAACTCTTAAATTTATTTGATTTTATCTATTCGGGAACGCCTTTATTCGGCAAACACAAAATTATCGATCGCCTGATCCGACAAAATAAATTCTGTCCCGATGAAATGATTTATGTCGGCGATGAAACTAGAGATATTACTGCTGCCAAAAAAAGTCAAGTGCAAGTGGTGGCCGTCGCTTGGGGCTTTAATTCCCCCCAAATTCTCACTCAATTTAACCCCGATCATCTCATTCATCATCCCCTGGAATTATTGGATATTTTAGATAGGGCTGGCTGAAAAAGTTTTTCCCGGGGGCAAGGAAAGGCAGTTTGGGCATTTGTACTAAAATTCCCAATACTCAGTTTAAATATAGACTTCGATCGATGGGGGCAGAGAGACTCGAACTCTCACGAGCTTATAAGGCTCAACGGATTTTAAGTCCGTAGCGTCTACCATTCCGCCACGCCCCCGTTATTTAACCGACAATTTTTTATCATATCACAAATAATTTAATTGGCAAGAGTATTTTCAGTAAATTATTTTAGCCCGCCAATTCGATCGCCACAAAGGGGGAAAGAGGGGGTAAAATGATCAGCAGGTGAATTGCCGTTCACCGACAGCTATTGAGAAAAATCAATCCTTATGCAATCAATTCTGACGCAAGAAACCATTATCATCGCCCTGATCTACCTATCTCTCAGTGTCTTGTATTTGCTCGTCATTCCCGCCGTTATCTACTACTACCTCAATACGCGCTGGTATGTGGCATCTTCTTGGGAAAGAGGGTTTATGTACTTTCTGATGAGCTTTTTCTTCCCCGGGATGCTGTTGTTAAGTCCTTTCCTTAACTTCCGTCCCCAACGTCGTACCCTAAAAGCTTAAGTTATCACCAAAAAAACCCATGAGACGCATTGATGTCATCGGGATCGGTATAGGGATGTTTGCTATGGGCGGCATCCTCTACATTGTCCTGCAAAAAACCGGTTTAGATAGTGCTTCGGCGGGAATTTGGAGTCAAGCGGTGTTGGTAGGTGGTGTCATCGGTTGGATTTTTACCTATCTGTTTCGAGTCGCCACCGATAATATGACCTACGGCAAACAGCGCCAGGATTACGAAGATGCCGTCTTTAAAAAACGCCTGGAAGCGATGACTCCCGAAGAAATCGCCCAAATGCAGCGGGAAATCGAAGAAGAAAAAACTAAATAAATAGATGAAACCCGATAAAATCATCATCGGTTGGCGAGAATGGCTGGATTTACCCGATTTAGGCATTACCAAAATTAAAGCCAAGATTGATACAGGCGCTCGCTCCTCGGCCTTACACGCTTTTCATCTGCATCCTTTTCGAGATGGCGATCGCAATTGGCTGCGCTTTCAAGTTCATCCCTACCAAAAAGATAGTCACCACACTGTCACCACTACCGCAGAAATCCTCGAATGGCGACGGGTAAAAAATTCCGGGGGTCAAAGTCAACTACGTCCCGTTATCAGAACAAGTGTACTATTAGGCGGTCGTCAATGGGCGATCGAATTAACCTTGACTAATCGCGATGTCATGGGTTTTCGGATGTTATTAGGACGGGAAGCACTGAAAAACGGCTTTCTTGTCCATCCGAATAGGTCTTTTTTACTGAGTTAAGTTATATTCAATTATCAGTTATCAATTATCAGTTATCAGATGTGAGTTTTCAGTTCACTGTTTACTGTTTACTGATCACTGAAAAGGCTTTTCTGGGAAGTGGGGAATTAGGGAAGTAGGGAGTGGGTTTTTAAAGTTCGATTGGCAGTTAATCGCACTATTAAAAACAGATTTGGTATTATTATCTAAATTCTTGGCTGTATAATTGTGATGACTGCCCCCGCTTTTCATCTGAACTATGCCCATTCCCGATTTTCAATCGATTATGTTGCCCCTATTAAAAATACTTGCAGATGGCAAAGTTTATAAATATCGAGAAATTATTGAAGCCTTGGTCAGAGAGTTTCAAGTCACGGAAGCGGAAAGAAAAGAAATGCTTCCCAGTGGACAACAAGAAATTTTTGCTAATCGAGTCAGTTGGGGAAAAACCTATTTAAAGAAAGCGGGATTAATTGACTCACCCCAAAGGGCAACTTTTGTAATTTCTGAGAAAGGAAAAGAAATCTTATCTCAAAATCCTGCTCGAATTGATGCCAAATTTCTGAGACAGTTTCCTGAATTTCAAGAATTCAATCAAGTCAATAAGCAAAATGAAACTATTACTCTTGAAAGCAATTTATCAACTTCTGATCAAGAACAAAATCCCGAGGAATTACTAGAAAACTCCTATCAAGAAATTCGTCAAGCATTAGCGACAGACTTACTTTCTATCTTGCGAAAATTATCCCCAGATGATTTTGAAAAATTAGTAGTAGAATTACTGGTAAAAATGGGTTATGGTGGCTCGATTAGAGATGCAGGTAAGGCGGTAGGTAAGAGCGGTGATCAAGGGATTGATGGGATAATAAAAGAAGATAGACTCGGTTTAGATATAATCTATATTCAAGCCAAAAGATGGGCTGATAATAATGCCGTTGGTCGTCCAGAAATCCAGAAGTTTGTCGGGGCATTAGCGGGACAAGGAGCCAAAAAAGGCATTTTCATCACCACTTCCTATTTTACCAAAGAGGCTTTAGAATATGCCCCCAGAAATGAGATAAAAATAGTGCTGATTGATGGAGAAGAATTAGGTCAATTGATGATTGATTATAATTTAGGTGTATCGACCAAAGAAATCTATGAAATCAAGAGAATTGATCACGATTATTTTGGGGATGAATGAGAGAGAGAGGGGGACAAGGGTTACAGAAAACGGCCATGGCGTTAAAATAGATGGAAAAAATAGAGGATAAAAACTATGGACGGGATGACCTTTTTTCAGAAAAGTGCGGGACAGTGGAAATCTCAGCGCACCACCCATCATTTACCCTTTCGACGCGCAGAAACCGGCGATTCCGAGATTTATGTGGAAGCTTTAAGCGCCGATAACCCGAAAATTATCGCTATCTGTGAAATGCACGAAGTCGATCCCGCTAAGACTGTGGGGGGTGCCTTTGTCAGTTGGGATGGTTCGATGCAGTGGGACAAAGAAAACGAAAATCATCAAGGAACCACCGTTTTTGCGCTAATTCCCGACGAAGATAATCCCCAAGCGGGTGTTCTCCTGCGGGAGCGAGGTTATGCGGAAATCGTTCCCGTGGCGGGCCGTTATCACATTGATGAACAGGAAGGTTTAGTCTTAATTACAGAATACGAAACTATGACCTCGATCGAGCGTTTTTGGTTTGCCGATGCCGATTTACGTCTCCGCACTAGCACAGTTCAACGTTTTGGCGGTTTTAATACGGCCACTTTTTGTGCTGAATCCCGCAATCAGTTATCGGAGTCAGTCTCTAGTGATTCCCCCGAACCATCATCCTATTCGATTAGTGGCTGGTAAATTCAGTTATCAGTTATCAGTTATCAGTTATCAGTTATCAGTTATCAGCTTTTTTCTCCCATCTCCCTAGAGTGGTTTCATTCTCTCAAATGTCATTCTCTCTAATCCTTGTCTGGCAACGTTTTTAGTCGATTTCTCGGAATAAATATCTGAAAATTTTTCAAAACGTCGCGCTTTGTAGGTTGATTCATGAATCAACCTACTATGAGAGCAAAAACCTGTACTCCCCTGCTCCCTAGCTTACCTCATAAGCGATTAAAGGTAGCAAAAAAAAGAATTAGATTCGGAGAATGAATCAACCCTAGGGGTTTGGGTAGGGTTGATTCATGAATCAACCCTACTATGAATCAACCCTACTATGAATCAACCCTACCCATCTCCCCGCTCCCCCGCAACGGCTCGACTGAGCGTCGCCGAACGTCGCGCACGAAGTGGTCTCCCCGCTCCGGCGCTCCCTGCTCCGGCGCTCCCTGCTCCGGCGCTCCGCAACACCCCGGATGGTAAGCAAGTTTTCTTAACAATTGTAAGAATTTTTAATATTTCTTTTCTAGTTGGCACTTACTCCCTTATCATTATGAGGAAAGTTTTTTAAGCATTTCTAAGGATACGGAGGTTTACCCTTGGCCATTCCTCTTTTAAATTACGCCCCCAAGTCCCAAAACGTGCGGGTAGCTGGTTATGATGTCGGTGGAGACGAAAAACCGAGAGTTTACACGACGGAAAATGTCCTCTCCCCTAGCGACCTGGACGATTTAATCGAAGCCGCTTACCGTCAGATTTTCTTCCATGCCTTCAAATGGGATCGGGAACCCTTCCTCGAATCCCAATTACGCAATGGACAATTATCGGTGCGGGATTTCATTCGTGGTTTACTGTTATCGAAAACCTTCTATAACAGCTTCTACGAGAAAAACAGCAACTATCGCTTTGTTGAACAGGTAGTACAAAGAGTTCTCGGTCGCGATGTCTATAGCGAAAGAGAAAAAATTGCTTGGTCGATTGTCGTTGCCACCAAAGGGATTCAAGGTTTTGTCGATCAACTTCTCAACAGTGACGAGTATCTGCAAAGCTTTGGTTATGATACCGTTCCCTACCAACGTCGTCGCACCCTGGCCAGCCGAGAAATCGGTGAACGTCCATTCAACATCACCTCGCCTCGCTACGATGGCTACTATCGTGGTATTTTGGGCTTCCCCCAAATCGTTTGGCAGAATGCTGTCCGTCGCTATGTTCCCCAAGAGCAAAAACCCAAAGCTGGCGATCCTTCCAGCTTCTTGGCTATGGCCCGGGGTCTCGGTAGTGCCAAAGGCAATCCTGTACCAAGAGTCTCCGCTATGAATATTAACATCGAGGCTTCTGTACCCCGTCGTTAATTTTTAGCTAAACCTGCCGGGGAGAGTCCCTAATTGGCAGAATGACCCCAGAACCATAATCAGGTTATTCTGTGAATTGGTGGCTCTCCATTAGGGGTGGCTCCTGAAATAATCCCCCCACCGATGACGATTTCCCCTTCATAAATCACGGCTGCTTGGCCCGGGGTGATGCTAAATTGTGGTTCATCAAAAACCAGCTTCACTTGCTCATTTTCTAGGGGAATAACATTGACGGGAACGGCCGGAGAACGATAACGTACCTGTACTTGAGCGCGGATAGGGGTGGTGGGTTCAGCAATAGAAACCCAGTTCATCCGTCCGACAAGACAAGCGGCACTAACGGCACTTTCGCGATTACCGACGATAACCCGATTCATGACGGGATCCAGTTTGACCACATAGAGGGGTTCAGCGGCGGCGATGCCGATGCCTTTGCGTTGTCCGATCGTATAATGATGGATACCGCTATGTTTACCCAAAACTTTGCCATCGAGATCGACGATATCGCCCTCACTAACCGCGATATACTTATCCAAGAACGATCGCATAGTTCCGTGAGCTTCAATCAAGCATAAATCCTGACTATCGGGTTTATCTGCCGTTTTTAAGCCGAATTCCTGGGCAATTCTGCGGGTTTCTGCCTTGGTTTGTTCTCCCAAGGGAAATAAAGTCCGACGCAGTACATCTTGAGTTAGATCATAGAGAAAATAGGATTGATCTTTATTGTTATCGACGGCGCGCAGCAGTTGATAACGGTTATTTTCCGGAGAAAAAAGAATTCTAGCGTAGTGACCGGTGGCAATAGTATCCGCTTCTAAGGTTTCCCTAGCATAATGCAGCATCGGTCCAAATTTTACCGCTTTATTGCACTGAGAACAGGGCAGCGGTGTGATTCCCGCTTCGTAACCAGAAACTAGATAATCAATAATTTCTTTTTGGAAAAGCTCGCGACTATCGACGATATGATGGGGAACCCCCAACTGCTCACAAATAAAGGCCGCATCTACCATACCCTCGGAGCAGCATTGACCTTTACCCTTCATTAACCACAGGGTCAAGCCAATAACATCATAACCTTGAGCGTGTAAGGCGGCAGCGGCGACAGAGCTATCTACTCCCCCCGATAGACCGACAACAACTTTTCCCATAAACCTTGTAATGATTTTTAACCAATATACTTTCTAGACTAGCATCTCCTCCTTTAAAATTTGGACATGGTGTACCCAAATCTTGTGTGAGGACAAGCTAGTATGATGAGAACAAACCTACTGTTTTTCTCGGCTTTATTTTGGTTAAAAGTCGGTATAATCGCTCAAGCAACGCTGCTGCTAAAAGCAAACTTATCTTTTGCCCAGAATGTTTATCCCAGTCGTCGTTTGCCCCCACCGCCGGCGGTGAGACAACCAACTAAACGTTCAGACAGTCCCAGTGCTGTTAATTGTTCCCGATGTCCACCCTTAAATTTGCTCCCGGTTAATTCTCCTTCAGTTCACCCCCCAGTGGCTGCCCCAGTTTCCAGTAATCAACCCCTGAGAGAATACGTTTTTCAAGCCCCCGCTCCCGTGCGTCCTGCCGATGCTACGGTGATTAATAATAATAATCGTCAAACTGTCAATCCACCGGCACCCACACCTGAAAATCGCGCCAATAAACCCCCTTCTCCCCCACCACAGCAGCGGGTTATTGCTACTAATCAACTCTTTCGGGTTGAAGTTCAGAGTAATAGTGCAGAAGCGTTGGCAAAAATTCAAGAAATTGAACCCCTCGCATTTATCCGTACGGGAGAAAATGTTATTCAAGCGGGGTTATTTCAGCAACAATACCAAGCAAAGGAAAGAGTACAAGAGTTAACTAAACAGGGTTTTAGCGCCCAGATTATTACCCTCAATAATTAGGGTTTACTGAAAAAGTCTGTTGGTGGGGTTAGGAGTCAGGAGCCAGTAGTCAGGAGTCAGTAGTCAGAAGTCAAGAGAATTAAGAATGAACGATAGCTTCATGCCTATTTTTCTCATTTTTGAATTCTCAAAAGTTAATTAGGCAATAAGTCTCTAGGATTTCAGCTAATCTCGAGCGAATCTCTTGCCTCTCGTCTATCCTAACCAAAAAGTTAATTTTACCCTATTAACTCACCGTTCGCTCATTTCTCGAACCGAAAATTTGGTAAATTGTCTCAAATGCAGTCTAGCAAACGCATTGAGTGTTCTACTCGGATATTTGTTAGTACAAAAAGATCATTTTGAGGTTAACGAATTGATTAGGGGGCTCTTCTAGGTTCAGGGAGCATCTCACCTTTGTAACCCCTAAATCAGGTTTTTATGTCAAGCTATTTTGAAAGCCTTGCTAGAAACCAATTTTATGGATAAGTATAATTACTCACTTGCATAAATGAGATGCTCCCCTAGGTTCTGTGTGATAAGTTTAACTTACATAGGAGCGATCAATCTTTGTGTCCTTTGTGTCTTTGTGATTCCTTCCACTCGGTCTCGCGTAGCGAGCGCGTTGCGACCGCCAGCAGGACTGTATCTTAAAATACATTTTGTCCACCAAACCTAAGATAGCCATTAGGGTTTGAGCGAACCCATTCGCGATCGCACTTTCGGCATGTTCTACTTACCTTATTTGCTAAAAAGCATACAGTATAAAGGTAAAAGCAATTTTAAAACCCTTGCCTTAAAAAATTAAGCGAACAATGAGTCAGTAGTTCAACAAGCTCACTAACATGAACGCTCGGTCGAACGCTGATCTCACGGCCAAAGCCTGCTCGTGGTGTAAAATATTTGTAGGAACTAGACAAAGGAGTATTTGAAGCTAACACTTCAATTCAAGCAAATTTTGTAGAAATATAACTATCGTAGGGCATACGAAAAGTAACGCTTAGGGAGAGAACCACATCTGGATTGGATAACGCAAGGCATCTAATTTAAGTGGACTCGTTGAACTAAGAATCCCTCGCTTTTAGTGACGGGAGTGCCAAATGACCATACAAATGGTCGCTGACCCTGACGCACGATGGAGACATAAACCCTAACACCAAAGTTGGCAAAACTACCCGCGCAAAGGGGAAGCAAAATCGTTAGACAACCCGATGTGCAACTAAAAACTACAGAATCAAGGTTCCCGAGGATGCTTTATCTCTGCTGATTTCTGAGAGCCTTGTAAATCAAGACTAAAAATATAGTTGAACAGGGGATTAGACAGGGAAAAGAGGAGGGGCAATGGGCTAAAGTGGTTCAGCCTATCCTGTTCCCGAAAAACCGAAGAAAATATGGAGATTTTGCATGACGACGATTTACTTTGCTACAAACCGCAACCTGGTTACCTCAAATGATTTAGAGGCGGGTTTTGACTTCGGGAGTACCTTTAGTCAGGATGGACTGGCTAACTTGCGTTTTGGAAAAGCCGAGGTAACGGGTGAGAACTTTTCTCAGTATCAAATCCAAGTTGCCCCAGAAAATCTGCTGGGTGATCCGCCCGTTTTGGGCAGTCAGGCGATCGCCCTGCAAGTCCGCAAACAGATGATCGAGAATGCGAAAGATACGCTGATCTTCATTCACGGCTTCAACGTTTCATTTCGTGGTGCTCTAACGGCTGCAGCTCAACTGCACCAAGTGTTGACTGCCAGAGACCCTGGCGATACCGAGCCTCCCCTCAAATTGAATATATGTTTGTTTTCCTGGCCTTCAGACGGTGCGCTTCTGTTTTCCGATCCGAGAGCCGCCAATGCGATCGCTTACAAGAATGATCGCCAAGATGCCGCCCCAGAAGCGGCGGCATTTGCCCGCGGCTTCCTCAAAGTTGCCGATTTCATTAATCAGACTGAGGTGCGGTGCCAACAGAGACTTCATCTCACTGCCCACAGCATGGGCAATTATGTATTGCGCCATGCTTTACAGGAATTGAGAAGGCAAGTAGGTAACCAACTGCCCAGACTGTTCGATCAGGTTCTGATGATGGCAGCTGATGAGGATGATGATGCTTTCGATCTCGACTACAAATTGTTTTCTCTGCCCCGCATCACGCGCCGGACAAGTGTCTATTTCAACCGCAACGACCTCGCTCTCTGGGCCAGTGATAAGCTTAAAGGCAATACCGCCCGTCTGGGGACAGACGGTCCAATCCAGCCGCGACAACTTCCTCGCAATGTCTATCCGATCGATTGTACCCGCGTGGTATCCAGTTTTACCGATCCTTCAGAGCATGGCTATTATCTGAATGTACCGCGGGTTGTCAGGGATATGCGTCTAGTATTAGGGAATCAAATTCCCCCCGATGAAATTCCAGGTCGGAAGTACGTCGCTGAAACTAATCGCTATCGACTCCTAGAATGAGTCAGGTTTAATTTACTGCCCTAAAATGCAAACGCCTATCACAAAGTTTTTAAAGTGATTGGGAGATTTGACTTTATCTTAGCGTCCTAAGTACAGGACAAAAAGCTTGAAAAGTAGGCGGGAGTAGGGTTTTATGAGAAATAGCACTAATCTCGAAAACCCTATGAATCAGTATAGCGCCTTAAAGCAAGCCCTTCAACCCCATCTAGGATGGCATGGTGCCAG
>NZ_JAPZSO010000255.1:0-2948 GCF_027531715.1 Microcystis sp. LE19-8.1F
CCATTCGTTGTCCTTCGCTCGAAATAACTAATGATTTCTCCAAACCAGTTTCGGATTGTTTGACAACTCTTGGTAAAAACACTGGAGGATTTTGCCAACCATTCCGAGATGGATAGCATTCCCTCTGTCGGATTCTCTGAGTTTTCATAAATCTTTCTGAATTCTTCCTTTAATTCCTGCATCTTTTTCAAATTTGGGAACTTTTCTTTGATAGCTTCTAGTTTGATTTTTTGGGGTTCCGTTAAATCTTCTTCATTTTTTAACAGGCTATATTTACTTCGCTTTAAAACTTCTAGCTTCGCTTCTTTTTCCGCTTTCTGTTTTTTATTTTTCTGCGCTTCTACGGCTCTTTTTTCCGCTCTTCTCTGTTCGTCTAACTCTTGATTAATTTGTTTCATTACATGGAATCTATCGGCGACTACCTCGGCCGATGGCATCAATTCTTTCACCAAATTTTTATAGGGCAACCAAAGATCTATGCTGACTTCTTCAATTTGCTCTAACACCTCTTTTCCCCAGCCCGTAAGCGTTTCTCTCAACTCTTCTTGTGTTCGCTTCTCTAGAATAGCTATTAGTTTTCCCGTATCTAAATTTACTAAAACCGCACAGTAATTTTTTTGTCCTTTGACTAGAGCGATTTCATCGATTCCTAGTCTTTTTAATTTCGATAAATCTGGCTCTGTAATTTCTTCGGCGATGTCCTCTACCATTCTTTGAATCTCTTCTTCCGTTACGTTATTTCTTCGGCTAATATTTAAAATATCTCCTTCTTTTAATTGTTCGAGTATATTCTCGGCTAGTCTTTTCGTATAGGTTCGTTTCTTGGCGACAAAATCTAACTCTTCGCTAAAGGGTTTTCGACAATTATCGCACTTAAATTGACGACGATTAACCTGTAGGTACACTGGTTGTCCTGAGATTGGTAAATCTTTGACTAAATGTCGATGATTTTGGTGGAGTTTATCGCTCTCTAAGCCACAATGAGGACAGGTTGCTTTTTTATTTTTCGATTCGATTCGTCAAACTATACCGATATTTTCTAGGTGTCGATAGCCTTGAATAGAGGTTCCTTGTAGGTTCAAAAATTTGTCAAGTATCATAAGTAAAATAATCTCGTTTTTGGCTATTATATCAAATCTTAACTCGATTGTCTATCTTTTGGTATTAACTTGTTTGTGCCTTAAGTCCTTCCCTATATGGATTTCAGCTACTTTTGAGCGTAGGCGCTCTCATCGAATTTTATTTGAAGTTAATTATTTGCATAACAATTCCCGAAGAGCCAGAACCGTTAAGAAGGCATAATAAAAATAATGAGAAACGAATAATGGATACTAAAACTAATAAGAATATTGCTCCTAAAATTCGCAAATTGGTTGAGACAGCGAGGGAACTATACCAAACCAAATATGCCCTCAATGTCACAAGGCTCACCAGTCTCAAAAGTCTTTGCCAAGAAAAGGAAGCCGCCGCTAATTTTGCGCTGTACCTAGCTAAATTGGTAGTCAAACAGATGGAATCTAATCAAACTACCAGGTCTTTTCTTGGAGAAGAAGCCTGGACAGAACACTGCCAACTAATTAACCATACTGTTGAAAAAATGGAAGATTACCTAGAATATCCAACTCCAGATAAACGGCAGGATTTGCATAAATTGTTAACCCAACTAGAACAAATTCAAGGTTGGGAAAGACACATAAGATTTGGAACACAAATTCGTGTCATCAATAACAAATATGCCTTAATAATTGAAGATGCCCTGCGCTGTATGACAAGTTCAGATTATCCTTATTGGAGTTACCAAATGGCGAGAGATTATGCTGAACGCTATAACTCAAGCTGTGGCAGTGGACTAACTTCTGAATCCGCTCCTTTAGTCGCAGAAATTGCTGAGTTTTGGTGTCAATATTATTTTGGCAAAACTCTCACAGAGAAATTCCCTGATAAGAGTTGACATCAAAATAGAATAAAATTTAATCTCGCGCATTTCCTCATCAAGACGCAATGGAGTCGTGTTTTTGGGATTTGCTGACAGAATAAGGATTCTTTTCATTGATTAAGACTCGTTTGAAGACAGATGAGATTTTAGGCGACGAATCCAAGTCAGAACCACCTGTCGCCAGCAATTCTCATTTTAAGGTTTCATGACATTAAAACCATTGCACCTAGAGGGGTTAATAATTCTTAACGAACCTCTAGATCGCTGAAACAAGGCAAAATCGTTTCAAAATGAGAATTGCTGGTTTCAACCCGCTTCTATTCACCGATTAGAATCCCCGTCTTTTTAAAGTGGGGAGATGTCAATAAGAAACCTTCCGCACCAGTTCAAACTCACCGCGGGCCAACCGTTCCAACATTTCCGACACGGATAGGTTGTACTGTTCCGCAATCGCCTGAACTTCTTCCCACCCAGCCTGAGTCACGCTTAGATTGCGGCGTTTCTTCGGCTCTTCATACGTCAGAGGCCTACCGTCCGGATTCGGTGGATTTTCCTTCCTGCCCTTGTATTTCCCTCTAGTTTCCATTGAACAACCCTTTAACTTCTCTACACTATTTTACCCAATACAGCAACAGAAAATTCCCTCAAGGGATGGATTTTTAATTATATACATATACAATTAAACATATACTTTTTAGTGCGATTGCAGGGGCGGAAAAGGGTACTCTATGAAGTCTTTTAAACCGGAATGAGGTTAAGAGCGATTGATATCTACATTAAGGCAATTTTAAGATCGCCACCTACCTAGAAAACAAGCCCCAACTCTATTCGGGTTATGGGGCAAATTCACGAAAAGTACATCGCTTTCCCTAGAAAGTATATACCTTCGCACAAAAACTATAACTATTATGACACAAAACAAGATAGAAGGCAAGTTTTACGCGCTAAAACCAGAAGAGTGGCTCGAAGTCACCAAAGAATTGAGATACGCGGAAGTTCGAGTTCTCTACTA
>NZ_JAPZSO010000161.1:0-1321 GCF_027531715.1 Microcystis sp. LE19-8.1F
ACGGGAGACGGGAGACGGGAGACGGGAGACGGGATACAGCTATTAGGGATCGGATTTGAGTTTTCAGTTCACTGTTTCCTCACATCAGAAGTCTGACGGAGTAGTGGCTTAGATGTGTAATTAATTGTGCTTAGATACTTAATGACCGAGCTACTTCACCTAGAAGGAGTTGTCGTTACCAATTATCAAATTATTACCGATATAGGAATTGTTTTACATTTAGAAAATATGTCAAGAGAAAGCCAGTGCATTCATTGTGGAAGTAAAACGGAAAAAGTTCATCAAAACAATGAATTAACAATCCGAGATTTACCCTTTGGAGAACAGGCATTATATCTGAGAATCAATCGTCGTCAGATGAGATGCGAGAAATGTGGGAAAAAATTCACAGAAGAACTAAATTATTTGCCGAAGAAAAGAACCTACACAGACAGATTTAGAAAAAAAATAGTGGCCGAAGTCCTGAATAGTGATCTCAAAAATACGGCAGAAAGAAATGGAGTAAGCGAACGAGAAATAGAAACGATGCTCAAAGACTTAGGAGAAGACTTAATAACCGCAAAACCTCAAGGTATAAAAAAACTAGGAATAGATGAAATAGCCATGATAAAGGGAAAAGGAAATTACTATGCTGTGTTAGTAAATATAGACACAGGGAAAATTGTAGGCTTAGTGGAAAAAAGAACAGAAGAAGCATTAACAGAATATCTTAAACAGTGGGGAGAAGAGGTTTTGAGCCAAATAGAGGAAGTAAGTATAGACCTGTGGATAGGGTATAAAAATGTGGCAGAAAAACTAATGCCTCAAGCGCAAATAGTAGGAGATAGATTCCCTGTAATGAAACAAGTAAATAACGAGCTAGATGAAGCCAGAAAGGAGGTAAAAAGAGAGGCGGCCAAGATAAAAAATAAGAAAAATAAAGAAAATATCTTAGCAGGAATAGCCAAGAGCAAATATGCCTTGTTAAAGAATGAAGGAGACTTAATGGGACTTAAACAAATTTCAAGCCCAAACAAGACCTAAACTGGCTTTGTAAGCGGCAAACACATCCCGATTCTCGGTCAGCCACTCAAAGAAACGGAAAGACATCGCCACTCGAAAAGTTTCCAAGGCTTCCACAAAAGTGTTTAAAGGTCGATTCGCCCACCGCCTTTGCAATCCCCCAGTTAACTGATGCCACAGGATAAATGTATAGGCACAAAACCCCAAGATAAAATGACGAAGTAAGCTTCGTTTATCCCTGACTTGATATTCTCTTAACCCTAACCATCCTTTGGCTTCTCGGTAGAATACTTCCACCCAATTTCTTTCGGTGTAAGTC
>NZ_JAPZSO010000239.1:0-11978 GCF_027531715.1 Microcystis sp. LE19-8.1F
ATCAGTGATCAGATGTCAGTTTTCATACTCAATCCGGTTATTAAAAACTGATTATCTATTCCCTCTTTTGCCTTTTGCCGTTCGGCTGAGCTCACGGCCGAAGCCTCTTGCCTTTTGCCTGTCCTGATATTTAGCCTATACTCAACGGATTTAGTATCAGGTCACTGATTACTGTTTACTGATCACTGAAAATACTCCCCACTTCCAATTTATGCCCAAAATCCATCACTTTGAGCTATTACCTTCCACTAATACTAAAGCGTGGCAATTATTAGAATCGGGGGAAAATCCGCCTTTTGTGGTGACTGCTAGTCAACAAAGTGCCGGGAGAGGACAATGGGGACGGGAGTGGATTTCTGAACCGGGAGGATTATATTTATCTTTGGCGTTAAATCTGGATTTAGAGGTGGATAAATCTGCCCATCTCGTTCTCGCTACAGTTTGGGGCATCGCTCATCAGCTGAATTGTCAGGAAATACCCGTTAAAATCAAATGGCCGAATGATTTAGTATTACTAGGGCGCAAACTAGGGGGAATTAACCTAGAAACCCGTATTCAGGGCCAAAACATCCCCCAAGCAGTCATCGGAGTGGGCATCAATTGGGCCAATCCCGTCCCCCCCACTGGCATTAATTTACAAGCTTTGGCCGGCAATAAAATCACCTCGATCGCTCAATTAACCGATCTCACCAGCGATGCTATCCTATACGGCTATGAATATTACTGTCATCGCGGCATAAAAGCCCTATTAGCCTCCTATTTAGAACTTTTTGCTAATTTTGGTCAAAAGATAGTTTTTGAGGGCTATCAGGGCATAATAACCGGGGTAAGCGATCGAGGGGAATTAAAAGTTAAATTAACTTCGGACAATGCCAGTAGCGAAATTTATATACCGGCCGGTAGGGTTAGTCTCGGCTATAATTGAGTCTAAATATTTTTTTGACTAAACTGTGAGAAGTGAGGCCGCCCTATGTATCCTTCATCGGTGATATTGAAACTTTTTCTCGGAAAATCCTTAAAAAAGAAGCTGAGTTTATGCAGTGGTCTCGGTTTAGTGATCAGCGGTCTGATCACTCTTGCTCCCAATGCGATCGCTAATTCCGAAACTGGCAGCGAAACCCCGGTAGTGGAAAATCCCGCCCCGACTCTAAAAGCCCCCGTTATCAAAGAAAATACTAATCCTGCCCCCCGTCTGGCTATCCCTGAAAACCATCAAACCGATATGCCTACCCTTGCCCCCCGGGCCGGCGGTAAAAATAATTTTATCGATACTAGAAACTTTAACCCCCCCAGTTCCGTTGTCGTCACCGAGCGCCGCAGTGGTTGCCAAACCATCGCCCAAAATGGTCAACTGGTAGGAGGTAGCTGTAATCTGGCGGCCCGGTCCCCCCGTCGTCAGCCGGTCAGCACTGTGGCCAAACCCTTACCCCCGGTTAATCTGGCCCGGGTGCGTCTCAATCCTAATCCGGCCGTGCGGGTAGGACGGCAGCCCCGAAATCAGCCGGTTATCGCTAATAATTCCCTGGGTCGTTATGCCCCCACTCTCATCGCTTCTAGCGCCCCGGTACGTCTGGCCGCCCCGACGGTGATTCCAAGTCAGGTGGTAGCCCTCAATCCCCCGGAATGGAATGGCGTAAAATTAGCTTTGGCCCCGGTGACTCGCGCAGAAGTGGAGGCCATCAGCGAAGCGACCACCTATGAGCGGGCCACCCGTTTAAGTCCCACGGATTCTAACCCAACTCAACGCACCGATTTACTCTTTCCCCTCGCCCTTCCCGCCCAAATTACCTCGGTTTTCGGGTGGCGAAATCATCCAGTCAGCGGGAATCGGGCCATGCACGCGGGTACTGATTTAGGCGCACCGATGGGAACACCTGTATTAGCTGCCTACGCAGGGGAAGTGGCCACCGCCGACTGGTTAGGAGGTTACGGATTAACGGTGATTTTACGTCACCTCGATGGTACTCAAGAATCTCGTTATGCCCACCTTTCGGAAATTACTGTCAAACCGGGAGAATGGGTGGAACAGGGTGCGGTTATCGGTCGTGTGGGTAGTACGGGACTTTCTACCGGTCCGCACCTACACTTTGAATGGCGACACCTAACCGAACAGGGTTGGACCGCCGTAGATGCCGGTTTACATCTAGAATTAGCCCTCGATAATCTGGTGCAGAGAATGCAAATGGCCGCAGCCACTGACCCTAATCAGAATTGATTTGTTTTGGGTTACAACTAAAATCAGATCTGTGGGGATGCTTTAATCGGCATCTCTATTTTTATCAGGGGATGATTTAACTGCTCCGACAATCGATCGAGTGTTAAACCTAAGCCGCTAAACTGAGAATAGCTGCTTGTACTTGACTCTCATTTCCCAGATTGTAAAATAATGCAAATTTATCTTGACTATAGTGCCACTACCCCCACTCATCCCCAAGTAATCGAGCGGGTTGCCACTATTCTCCAGCATCATTGGGGTAATCCCTCCAGTTTACACAGTTGGGGACAGGATACGGCGACAGTCATCGAAATGGCCAGAGAACAGGTAGCAGGGTTAATTAATGCCAATCCAGACCAGATTATCTTCACTTCTGGCGGCACGGAGGCCGATAATTTAGCAATTATCGGGGTTGCTCAACAGTATAACCGCCCCCGTCATATAATTATTTCTAGTGTGGAACATTCGGCGATCGCTGAACCCTGTAAACAATTAGAGCAGCAAGGTTGGCAAATTACTCCTCTTCCCGTCAATCGTCAAGGTAGGGTGAATCCTTTAGACCTAAAAGCCGCAATTCAAAGCGATACGGTCTTAATTTCCATTATTTACGGACAAAGTGAGGTGGGAACTCTACAACCGATTGAAGAATTGGGCAGCATTGCCAGAGAAAGGGGAGTTCTTTTTCACACCGATGCGGTGCAGGTGGCGGCAAGATGCGACATTGATGTGCGGAAACTGCCCGTAGATTTATTATCTCTTTCTAGCCATAAAATTTATGGAATGCAAGGATCGGGAGCTTTATACATCAGAGCCGGTGTCGATATTTTACCATTACTGCGGGGCGGTGGTCAGGAAAAAGGCCTGCGATCGGGAACCCCAGCCGTACCAGCGATCGCAGCTTTCGGTTTAGCGGCCGAATTAGCCCAAAAAGACTTAATTAGCGAAAAAATGCGTTTAATAGCCCTACGAGATCGATTATTTGACCTCTTAGCCGATTATCCTTATCTGCTGCCCACGGGGGACCGATTCTATCGTTTACCCCACCACGTCAGCTTTATTGTCCGTCCGGACGATGACAGTCGAATCACGGGAAAACAGCTAGTTCGTCAGCTTAATTTAGCAGGAATCGGCATTAGTTCTGGATCCGCCTGTCATAGTGGCAAACTTTCCCCTAGTCCAATTTTAAAAGCTATGGGCTACAGCGATCGAGAGGCACTAGCGGGAATTCGTTTAACCCTGGGAAGGGACACCAGCGCCGCCGATATTGATTGGACGGCTCTAGTATTAAAACAAGTGATCGATCGCTGTTTATCTGCTTTAATTGTAAGCAAGAGTTAGTTTATCCCTCAAATTGTCCTTCAATCAAGATAATTTCGCCAAAGTCGGGAATCCATGCCACCCAACGGCCCTGATCCTGTTCACAGAGTAGTAGAGCTTCATCAAAGCTGTATGGAGAGGGAAGCATTCTGAGTTGTACCCATGTGTTTGCTTGGGGACAAGTAACAACGGCAGTAGTGCGGTATTGTAGTAAAGACATACACAGATCACCCTGATAATTCTGTATCTAAATTTACAAACAAACCGATGACTGTGGGTAACTTTGTTTTAAATCTTTACCTTTTCATTGGTAGTTTGAGAAAAAATCTCTCTTTCTTGCCCACGGTTTTCGACTACCAATCCTAGTTAGGGTTTGCTGAATAAATGTGAAATATAGACGAGGTAAGGGTTTTAGGGTTCTGTTTCGCTCCCACAGATGCAAGATTTTGAGAGAATCGTGGTTCAAAACCTTGCCTCTTCATCGGCCCGCGTCCTGTAGGGGCGAAGCATTCGGGCAATAACCTATCGCTGAAACCGGAGATTTTCTATCCGAATGCTTCGCCCGTACTTTTTGCTGCAAACCCTAGTTATGATCTTTAATGGTAAATGATAGTTAATAACTGGTAATGGTAAGTTCTTTCCCTCGCACCTATAAAATCGCCGTCATCGGTGACGTTCACGACCAATGGGAAATAGAAGATAATTTAGCACTAGAAGCTTTACAAGTGGATTTAGCCCTATTTGTGGGGGATTTTGGCAATGAATCCCTAGAAATTGTCGGTCGGATTGCTAGTTTGTCCTTACCAAAAGCCGTTATTCTCGGTAATCATGACGCTTGGTATAGTGCCACCTCCTGGGGACGAAAAAAATGTCCCTACGATCGCGATAAAGAAGATCGTGTCACCGCCCAGTTAGAATTATTAGGGGTTGCTCATGTGGGTTACTCAAAACTAGACCTACCCAGTTTAGAGCTTTCGATTGTTGGGGGTCGTCCCTTTACTTGGGGAGGTTCCGAGTGGAAAAATGGGGAATTTTTGCAAGAACGCTATAATATCAGCAGTTTTGCCGAATCTACCGCCAAAATTATCGCTAATATTCAAGATACTGCCTATAATAACCTGATTTTTTTAGGTCACAATGGTCCAGCCGGACTGGGAAAGGAAGCGGAAGCTATCTGTGGTCGCGATTGGCAACCTTTGGGAGGGGACCACGGGGATCCGGATTTAGCAGCGGCCATCGCACAAGCACAGCTATTAGGAAAACAGGTTCCTCTCGTCAGTTTCGGTCATATGCACCACCGTCTCCGTCATACTACTTCCCGTTTACGCAATCCCGTGGTCACTTCCGAGATGGGAACCGTTTATCTGAATGCTGCTAGTGTCCCTCGCATTCTCCACTCTGATACGGGTAAATCTCGCAATTTTTCCCTAGTCACTCTTGAAGAAGGTCTAGTCACAGAAGCATCTTTAATCTGGTTGAACGATAATTTCGAGATTATCAGCAATAGAAAACTTTATCACTCCGGGTCATCAATCGATCGCCTATCTCCCCAATCTTGTTATTCTTAATTTACATCTCCCCACACCCCACACCCCACACCCCACACCCCACTTCCTATAGATAGTTAAGTTTTTGAGCGAGTAGAGGTAAAGCAAGAGCGATAGTAACACTAACAATCATACCGATAAAAGCTTTCAAGGCATCCCCTAAAACCAATTTACCCGTGGCTGCTAAATTAGGTTTTTCTCTGGTTAAAGTCAGAGAAATTTCTCGACCTCCTAATAAACCTAAAAATACCCAAGTGGTACTCATGGGAATATGATTATAGCCAACGAAAAACAGTAAAATTAGACCATAAATTAGGTTAATAATTGTTGCAGAACGCGGATCATGGGCGTTAGTTTTGCTAGTGACAATTTTCTCGATTTGACCACCGTGATTAATAAAAATGATGGTTTGCAGGAGTAGCATAACTGTTAGAGATAAAACTAACCATGTTGCCGCTAACTTTCTGGGAAGATAGGCGAAAATATTAGCAAAATCTTGCATTAACCATTGACTCCAGAGAAACCCAGTAGATAACCACTGTAAAACCACCCAGATTTTTTGAGGTTCTTTATTAACTGTTTCTAGGAAAAAGTTTTCTAATCGATAAATAATTCGATAGATGACTAACCCCACTATAACAGCAATAGCATAACCCCACGCAGATTTAATTAACATTTCATCTAGAGATTGGGGAGCAAAAACTGTTAAAACTAAAAAGGTTGTACTCACGGGTATTCCCCAAGTGGTGAGAATTAAAATTGCTAGGGGAGGAACGATATAAATCCAAGTAAAAGTTTCTGGGAAGGGAATCATTTCTAGTCGATTATAGGCCACATCTCCCCGATTAATGTACCAACCAGCGATAAAAATCGAGGCTAAGATTATACTGGTGTACAGCCATAAAATCCACCAGGGACGTTCTTCATTGGCACTTAAAAAAGTCCCTAAAGTTTGTAGGGAATCGTTGGCAACAATCGCATAAGCTGATAGAATAAAGCCAGCAATCATCAAAAAATTACTCATAGACAAGTGAAAAAAATAAAACTTAAAGTAATACAAATCCTGTTCAAACAGTAGAGAAAAGCGCAGAGGTAGGAGAGCGGGAAGTGGGGAAGTGGGAATAAACGAAAACTTCCTACCTCCCCATGAATATAACTGCTATAACTCCTTAATTTTGCTTTAAAAAATCCCTCGCTAAATAGAAAGCAGCTAAACTACCGGAGACGGTAATTTCCTGGGGATTAATTTCCTGTAAAGGTCGAAGAATAACTTCAATTTCCTCGGTAACATCTAACTTTTGTTGACCAGTGGGAGTAGCATTAAGAGCCAAAAAAATATGAATTCTGTTAGTATCTTTAACAGGATTATCGTACAAAACAGCCAGAGGTATTAGAGAATCACTTTGATAACCAGTTTCCTCCTCGAATTCCCGACGCGCTGCCGCAGTAATATTATCTTCACCCCCATCTACTGCCCCGGCGGGAAATTCCAATAAAATTTCCTTAACTCCGTGACGATATTGACGGACAAAAACCAATTGATTATCCCCAGTAACCGGAACAACTAAAACAATTTCAGGACGAATATTAACAAAATAATCGTCGATAACTTGTCCAGAGGATAACTTCACTGCGTCTTGACGGACTTGACACCAACGATTATTAAAAACTAGCTCGGATTTAATAATTTGCCATTTTTTTAAATTAGTCATCGACAATCCTGTTATAATTGCAGTGAAATTACTAAACTTTTTCTCAGATAATTATAGCTATCTAGGGACTATTTCTGATAAGATTTAATTTTATACTCCCATCTCCCATGTCGTTAATTCAATGGTATCCCGGTCATATTGCCAAAGCGGAAAGAAAACTCAAGGAACATCTTAAACTCGTGGATGTGGTCCTAGAAGTGCGCGATGCTCGCATTCCCTTAG
Source organism: Microcystis sp. LE19-8.1F (assembly GCF_027531715.1). Taxonomy (NCBI): domain Bacteria; kingdom Bacillati; phylum Cyanobacteriota; class Cyanophyceae; order Chroococcales; family Microcystaceae; genus Microcystis; species Microcystis sp. LE19-8.1F. Next base: position 7,014 of record NZ_JAPZSO010000239.1, read on the forward strand.
CTTCCCATCATCCGCAGGTGGACGATTGGATTGGCAATAAACCGCGCTTGTTAATCTTAAATCGTCTCGATATGATTCCCGAATCTGCCCAGCAACAATGGGTAACATGGTTTAAAAGTCAAGGAGAAACCGTCTATTTTACTAACGCTAAACAGGGAGAAAGAGTTAAAGCAATTATCAAAGCGGCGGAAAAAATTGGCGATGAAATTAACCAAAAACGCCAAACAAGAGGAATGTTACCGCGTCCAGTGCGCGCCGTGGTGATCGGGTTTCCCAATGTGGGTAAATCTGCCCTGATTAACCGTTTATTAGGGCGAAAAGTCGTCGCCAGCGCCCGCAGGGCCGGAGTAACGCGACAATTACAATGGGTACGAATTTCCGACACCTTAGAACTATTAGACGCGCCGGGGGTGATTCCTTCCCGTTTAGATAATCAAAGGGATGCGGTGAAATTAGCTATCTGTGAGGATATTGGGGATGCTGGTTATGATAACCAAAGGATAGCGGCGGCTTTTGTCGATTTATTAATAGAATTACACTATGAAGGACTTTTACAATCTCGTTACGGGTTGAATACCCTAGACATGACTGGGGAAGATTTTATCGAAAAATTGGCCAATCTCAAATATCAAGAAGATAAAGAAAGGGCAGCCATGCAGTTACTCAATGATTTTCGTAAGGGAATCATCGGGGCTATCCCGTTAGAATTGCCCCCTTCCTCTTGAAATCGCCTGTTTTTAACTCAATTCGGTCAATGGTCGCCGCCACAGTTAATTCCCGAATTTGTCAAAATTACCGCCTGTTAGTCCACTGAGCTGCCGATAAGATTAAAGAAATCGGTAAAGTTGCGGGGATCGATCGAACCCTGAAGGAAGATAGGGAATAAACGACAGAGATAAAAAAGACTATGGGCAAACCGACTGGCTTTATCGAATTCCTGCGTGAACTTCCTTCCGAACTTACCCCCCTCGATCGCCTTCATAATTGGGATGAGTTTCATCTTCCCATGCCAGAAGATAAACTCCGCAATCAGGCCGCCCGTTGTATGGATTGTGGTACACCATTTTGTCACACGGGAACGCTAATTAGTGGCATGGCCAGTGGTTGCCCGATTAATAACCTGATTCCCGAATGGAATGATTTAATCTATCGAGGATTGTGGCGAGAAGCCCTCGATCGCCTCCATAAAACCAATAATTTCCCCGAATTTACCGGTAGAGTCTGCCCCGCTCCCTGTGAGGGTTCCTGTGTTCTCGGTATTCATAATCCCCCCGTTACGATCAAAAATATTGAATGTTCGATTATTGACAAAGGTTGGGAATCCGGGTGGATTACTGCCAATCCCCCCGCCATCCGTACCGGCAAAAAAGTGGCCGTGATCGGTTCTGGACCTGCTGGATTAGCAGCCGCCGACCAGTTAAATAAAGCCGGTCACTGGGTGACAGTTTATGAACGGGCCGATCGCCCCGGTGGACTATTAATGTACGGTATCCCCAACATGAAGTTAGATAAGGAAGAAGTGGTTCTGCGTCGTCTCCAGATGCTCGAACAGGAAGGGGTAAAAATGGTCTGTAACACGGAAGTGGGCAAGGATATCAGCAGCCAAGACCTATTAAACGAATATGATGCCGTGGTTATCTGTACCGGGGCCACCAAACCCCGGGATTTAAACATCGAAGGTCGCCAATTAAAGGGCATTCACTTCGCCATGGAGTTTCTCACCGCTAATACAAAAGCACTATTAGACGGACAGCCGGGGGAGGATTTTATCTCGGCCGCGGGTAAAGACGTGGTAATTATCGGCGGTGGTGACACGGGAACCGACTGTGTGGGGACTTCCCTGCGTCATAACTGCCGTAGCGTCACCCAATTAGAGATCATGCCGCAACCGCCCCGAGAACGGGCTGCCGATAATCCCTGGCCCGAATGGCCGAAAATCTACCGTCTGGACTATGGACAAGAGGAAGCGGCCGCACGTTTTGGCGATGACCCCCGGGTTTATACCACCACGGCGACTAAATTCGAGGGGGATAGCGAGGGTAACGTGACGGGGATTCACACGGTACGGGTGGAATGGCAACGCAACGAAAAAGGGCAGTTTATCCCCCAACCGGTGGCGGGAACCGAAAAATTCGTCCCGACGCAGTTAGTTCTATTGGCTATGGGATTTTTGGGACCGGAACAGCCTTTACTCGATGATTTAGGCTTAGAAAAGGATGCCCGCAGCAATATCAAGGCCGAACACGGTCAATTTGCCACTAGCTTACCGAAAGTCTTTGCAGCGGGGGATTGTCGTCGTGGTCAAAGTTTGGTGGTTTGGGCGATTAATGAAGGCCGCGGGGCTGCCAGGGAATGCGATCGCTTTTTGATGGGGGCGACGGATTTACCTTAAACCAGTAGTTAGGGCTTGCTGAAAAAGTTTTTTGTGGGGGCAGGGTGTGGGGTGTGGGGTGTGGGGTGTAGGGTTTTACCGATTTTGAGGGGGTCAATTACCTAATTTTCAGGGAAAAAGTACCTGAATTTTCCCCCCGATCACTCCCATATCCGGTACTTTTTGATTTCTAAAAGGTCTAAAAGTCTTACCCAACAAGGTTTTTAGATTTATTCAGCCAGCCCTAGTTACTCCCGCCATTGTCCTGACTTGCTGGGGGTGTTTTCCCCTGGTTATAGTCAGGGCCAAAAAGAGGCCTCAGCCATAGCCATCAAAACCGAACCGCCGGTCAAACCTTCTCAATCTGAAGAGGAGGAGGAGCGAGGAAACAATTGTCCCTATTGCCTATCTAGACAATTGCTCCCTGTTTAAACCGTTGCCGCCGATGAATCAAGCACCACCTGTTCATTGGTGGGTAACTCCAGACAATAACCCGCACCGTAAACGGTTTTAATATAGCGAGGGTGGCGGGGATCGGGTTCTAGTTTCGTTCTCAGATGGCGAATATGAACGCGAATAGTCTCGATATCATCATCGGGATCGTATCCCCAGACTTCCTTGAGAATATCACTGGGGGAAACGGTTTGACCGTGACGTTGGAGAAGACAGTGGAGTAACTCGAATTCTAGATGGGTTAACTTGACCACACCTTCAAACCAGACCGCCTCAAAACGTTCGGGAACCAGGGTTAAAGGTCCAAAACTGAGTATTTCTGAGTGTTTAGCGGCTTGGGGAATGCGATCGGTGCGTCTGAGCAGGGCGCGCACCCTAGCTAACATTTCCTCCACCTCGAAAGGTTTGGTCAGGTAATCATCAGCACCCGCATTAAAACCTTCCACTTTATCTTGGGTTTGTCCTAAGGCTGTGAGCATCAAAATCGGGATGTCGGACGTGCGTTCATCTCGTCGCAAACGCTGACAGACGGTAAAACCATCGACTTTGGGCAACATTAAATCCAGCATGATTAAATCGGGTTGTAACTGGACGGCCAAGGCCTGGCCTTTAATCCCGTCCTCTGCGGGATTAACGTCATAACCCGCCATCTCCAGGTTGATGGAGACTAATTCCGCGATTGCAGGATCATCATCGATTACAAGTATTCGGGGCATTACCAGAGTGTTATGACTAAGGGTTTGGGTAGGGGGTTGCTCAATGTGTTCTCGCTGACATCGCCCCTAGGGCTTTGTCTCTCAAGGGCTTGAGTTTAGCACAACATAAAGAATCCTGTACTGATTATAAGCATGATTGCTAAATTCGGTTTTAATTTGTGAAATTTTGCTGATATAAGTCTCGTGAATGTTAAGAATTGCTAAGAAGTGTGAAGAATGTCGAGCAAGAATTGATATTGGTGCTAAATTATGCCCTCTCTCTCCCCAAGATCAACTAGGGAGCAGTTTTTCACTAATCTTTACAATTGCGCCATCTCGAGCGATACCGGTTTTAACCGGCGGTCAAGTCCTGCTAGAGCTAAATTTCTCCCCTAAGCTCCCCCATCGGTACTGTAAAAATTCTTAATAAAATTACCGATCAATTCAGTTTAATCTACCAAAATAGACGGTTTTAGTAAGCATCTGTAACGAACCCGATCCATTCTACTCATCCCAACAGGTGATCATAATATGAGCGTTAATTTATCAACTCAACTGCGGGAAGGCACGAAAAAATCCCACACCATGGCAGAAAACGTCGGTTTTGTCAAGTGTTTTCTCAAAGGCGTGGTAGAAAAAACTTCCTATCGCAAACTGGTGGCTAACCTCTACTTCGTCTATTCGGCCATGGAGGAGGAGATGGAAAAACTTCCTAGTCATCCCGTTGTTTCTAAAATCTGTTTTCCTGAACTCAATCGCAAAAATACACTCGAACAGGATTTATATTTTTATTACGGTCCAAATTGGCGCAACGAGATCGCTTTATCTCCGGCAGGTCAGGCCTACGTTGACCGGATTCGGGAAATCGCCACAACAGAACCCGAATTATTAGTCGCTCATTCCTATACCCGTTATCTCGGCGATCTGTCCGGGGGGCAAATCTTGAAAAAAATCGCCGAAAAAGCGATGAATCTGGAAACTGGTGGCACGGCTTTCTATGATTTCAAAGATATTTCCGACGAAAAAGCCTATAAAAACCACTATCGTCAAACCCTCGACGAGTTACCAGTGGATCAAGCCATGGCCGATCGCATTGTCACCGAAGCTAACGCCGCTTTTGGCATGAACATGAAAATGTTCCAAGAGTTGGAAGGTAATCTGATCAAAGCGATCGGAATTATGCTCTTTAATACTCTCACCCGTCGTCGCACCACCGGCAGCACCGAAACTGGATTGGCTACCGCCGAATAGTAGTCAAGAAAACCTAAAAAAACGGATAATTCTAGAATTGGGGTAATGGTTAGCCTTGACATCCTCGCCGCCCTAAAAGTGCGGCGATTCCTAAACCTCACGATTTAAGTTTCTGCTTCCACCACCGTCGCATACCACAGTTAAAAAACCATGTACTGTCTTACACAGAGTCCACAGACTTTCGCCCCATTTCAG